>DASYZW010000624.1:0-5517 GCA_035945915.1 Verrucomicrobiia bacterium
CGACGGCCATATTTATGTAAGCGAAGAAGTCATGGCCAGCCAGATGAAGTCGCCCTCGAAACCCGAGAAGTCCGAAGAGAATCTCCTGGACCAATTGTCAGACCTCGAACTCAACGTCCTCGAATTGCTCGGTCGCGGCCAAAACAACGACGAAATCGCCGATAAACTCGGCCTCAAAGCCAAAGAAATCTCCAGCCACTCCGCCGAAATTCGGAAAAAACTAAAACTCAAGACCGATAATGCCCTCATCCGCTACGCCGTCTGCTGGATCGAAACCGGCGTCGTCTAGCAGCCCGAAGCGCCCTTCCTTCAGTCATCCGTTGCCATCAGTGTCAATCCGTGGTTTAAAAACCTTTGCGCCCCCCGCGCCTCTCTGTGAGATTTCTTCATCGCGCAAACCGTAATTCGTAAATCCAGTCGCTCCCGGCCCTGTTCCGCACATGCCCGACGCAATTCGCTCGCCAACCCGTATGCAAAAGCGATGTACGATCACGCTGCGCGTTATCGACGGGAAACGTCCAAAACTAAATAAAAATGATTCGCTTTAGCGGGCAAACTGGGCCAAAATAAGTGCATGGAAGCGATTGTCCTGGAGCCGCAAAAATTATTGCCTGAAATCGTCCAGCGCATTAAGGCGATGGACGAAGAGAGCCTGTTGCTCCTCCACCGTCTGTTATTGCGACTGGAAAAGGAGCGGCTTTGGCGCGAGTTGTCAGCGGAGACGGAATCAGATCGCCGCACGGGTAAATTTGACCGGTTGACTGACATTATCCGCGAGGCTCGCGCCGAATTGCGCAAAGGATGATTGTCTGCCTTGATACTAATACGGTCGTGCAGGCGTTAGCTGAGGGGCACCCATTTCACCCGATTCTTGACGCCTGGGTTGCGGGCAAAATTACCTGGGCGGTATCCACGGAATTATTGCTGGAATATGAGGAAGTCCTTACGCGAATGAGCGGCCCGACGAGGTGGAGAAAGCTGGCGCGGCTTATGGATTTGGTGGAACTGACCAGTGACAACGTTTTTCGCGTTACGCCGTCCTTTCATTTCCAGGTCGTCACAAGTGACCCCGACGACAATATCTTTACTGACTGCGCAATAACTGCGGGTGCGGACTATTTGATCACCGATGACCAGCATTTCGCGGCATTAAAGAATGCAGGTTACAAACCGCAACCGATTACGCCCGCCGAATTTATCTCCAAATTTATCGGCCCGCCTTCCAGTTCCGCCAGGTAGATTGGCACTGATTCATTTCGACTCCGGCGCCCAGCGCTTTGCAAGAGCGCGTGAAGCCGAAATGCTTTTTAAAGTCTCACGGTTCACTGAACCATGCTTCTTCGCCTGATTTTCCAGAGCCGTGAGCGCGGCAATGTCTTTTCGATACTCGTCGCACCGGCGTTTGTAACCGCGGCGATCCTTCGCGCAAACGAGCGTTTGTGGAGAACCGCCGCGTTCAGTGACGTGAGTCATCTCAAGGTTGTGTTTCTCGATCATTTGATGCAAGTGCTGGCGGCGGTCCTTCCGGAGGCGAAAACGACGTGTCTGCTCGGCGGGAGCGAGTGTGAAAGCCTGCAACTCCTGGCAATCCGCGCAGGCGCATGAAAGCTTAACGTCCTGCCGCCAGTCTTTCGGAAATTCCGGCGGATGCCCGCTTCGCCGCAAAAGATATTCGGCGCAATGCTGCCAAAGCCTTGACGTGGCGGCGTCCCATAGCTCAATCGTGTCGAGCGCGGGCGTCAGAATCGTCACTGGATCGAAAACCTCGGATCGAGCCGTGAATTGCTCCACCGCTTGGGCGCGCAATTCAGCTGCGTCCAGTATGTCTGTCACGTCAAATAAATTCGTCACCAATGCCGCGTCCAACTGGCGGCCCTTTTCGCGCGCCTCCCAATCCATCCACTCGTCTTCGTCCTGCTTTTTCGCGACTTCGCGCAGATTGCTCACGGCAGCCTTCGCCATTTGCAGGAGCGCTTCGCGCCATTCTTGATCTTGGCTTGGCACATGCCCGAGCGCCAGTGTTTTGAGCAGATCGACGCAATACCCATGATACTGCTGCATCTTCCCGCCAATCAAACGGGCATAAAGCTGACCGGCCTTTTTTGCGCCGGGAAGTGAACTCCCGGCTGCCAGCGCGTCATTTTCGGAACCGTCGTAGTCGGGGGTGACCACATTGGAAATAAATCCCTCCAGCAACGAAGTTTCACCGAGCTGAATCAGCAGCCTCAACATCCCTTCGCGTTTGTCCGGTCTGCCGGAATGCCAAAAACCTCGATGTTCAGGCGTCGTTTTCCACGCTTCAAGCAATTGCTTCGCAAGCGAGATGGCATTTTGTCGCGCGGACGCCGGCGCGTCTTTTATTTCACACGCGGCAACCAGTTCTTTCAAATAAGGCAGCGCTGCCGCGACGCCCGCTTGCAGCAAAACTTCGGCGTAACGTTCCCGCCGCCACAGAACCACCGCGGCGCGATGATACGCGCGCTCAAAACTCGCCCCTTCGTTTCCGCTCGCCTCCATGTATCGTTGGTCGTCAGGCTTCTCGTCGTCCAGTGCGCCGTCGGGAAGCAGTTCGCCAGGTTCAAGTGGAATCTCCCCAAACTCCACAGGTTGATCGCGCAAATCGCGCCACTGAGCGACGTAATGACGCCAATTGCAAACCTCAATTACTTTAAAGTCGTCATCGTTGTCATCTTCGGTTTCCTCTCCCCCGTCGTCATAATCGTAGTAATGGCCTCGGCGGCGGGGATTGTAGTAGGTTTCTTCCGCCGAGCCGGACTCCTCGATATGCGCAATGCCGAGGTGTGCCGCGCAACCCGCGCGTTCGGCAGCCCGGCAAAGCACTCTGACACGTGCCGCGTCGGCGGATTTTAAACCCGCAAACGACAATCCCTCCGGGCTGTACTGGTGTTCGAGCAACCAGGCGACTTTTGCCGGGGCGTCCGGCCTGGCAAATTTTTGTTCGAGCAATTTCGCCGCCGCGGCGATTTGCATTTCATAATCAGGCGCTTCAAAGGATCCGCCTTTGCCTTTCACGCCGCGGTGTTGAATCAGATTGTAAACGAGGCAGACCCGATTGCCCTCCGTGACGGGCCGAACTTCATGCTCACAGTCGGCGTAAAATGCCGCGAAACTGATCTCCGAGAATTCCGCGCGGCTCATGTCAATAATTGCCTCGCGCCCGCCCTGGCGAACCGCCAGTTCGCCACCGCGATGCGCGGAGGGCAGCACAATCACCAGCGTGCCAAACATGCCGCCCTCTTTTTCGGTATCGCGGTGCGCCAGAAAAAATCCGCCCCTGTCATACACCAGCAATTTGTACAACTCCGCCGAGACCGCCATGCCTTCGCAGCCAAGCCCCGCGACAACCTGGCGAAGAATCGCCTCGAAACTTGCGGCCCACGACTTGCCGCTGATGCGGACCTTGTCCGATGACAACTGCCAGACCTTGCGCACGGATTCATCCAGAAGGGTTTTCTCGCCGCGACCATAAGGCGCGCGCGTCGCGCATTGGATCAGGGCCTTGATTTGCGACTCAGGAACGGGAAAGGACAATACCCCGGCACTTTCTACTTCCACTTTGGGCATGGGAATTTCCATCGTCGCATTGAAAAAGAAATCCCCGGCGCGCTCCACGGTCGAAAGGAGCTCCTCCAAGTCGCCGAAATCGGGATTATATTCAATTTTTACCGAGTCGTCGGCCATGCCGCGAAATTATTATAGACGGCAACCGACGGCAAGAATTTCAGTCACAGCCCCTGGCATCATCTCCCTCTTTGGGAATTTTCAATTCCCAAAGTGTCGCATAGATGCTCATACGATTCGGCGGGCTTCAAAGCAGCGCAACCGGATATTTTCGCAGAAGCGGGTCGGACGACGCAAGCGTCAGGCCATTAGCGTTTGCCTGACAGACCAGCATACGGTCGAAAGGATCGCGATGCAGCCCTGGTAATCCACTCAATTGCGCGACTGCGGCTTCATCCAGCGCCAGCGGCGCAATCAAGTGCTTTTCGCGTTCAAGGGAACAAATTGCGATGTTGGCTGAGGCAATGGCAATTTGCCCACACTGTGCTTCAAAGAAATCTCCCAAAACGAGACGCACTTAGATATACCTCGTTTTGCGGGTCGCGCACAGCAGAGACGGTTTGCGGAGATAATTTGGCGTCACCGGCCACGAGCCAAAGAAACTCGCAGGTGTCCAGCAGAATCCTCATTTGCCCTCGAACGTTTGTAACACGTCTTCCGGCAATGGGGAGTTGTGGAAGTCAAAATAAGCACAATTAAAGCCAGCCGCCAAACCGCCCCTTGAGTTTATGGACGGTTTGCATTATGGTCAGAACGGCATGAAAGGCTATATTCTGACAGCGCCAACACTCATTGATAACCTTTCATTCGTGTTTTTTGACGAAGAAGGGAAGCGGGAAATTTCGTGTCAAACTACTGGGTATTCAGACGCCCCGGCAATGCTTGAAAAAATGAAGAAGTGGAAGCACGTTTTTATTGACGGGGGGTGGATAATGGATGACAAGGGGCGACCTTGCATATTCCGTGTTGACAGAATCATTCCGAAAGAGGACGAAGTCTCCGTCAAAAATAAGGCGTAATGGAGACTCGCTGGTTTTCTCCAAAGCGTTTGGGAGAACGGCTCTCTTGGCAAGGGTGCGCTATTGATGTAAATTCTCAACATGGCGAACGACAATCTGCTTTCACGAATCACGGTTGACCCGAACATTTGTCACGGGAAGCCGTGCATTCGCGGTCTGCGTTATCCGGTTGAGTTTCTGTTGGAACTGTTGAGCAGCGGTATGACCGCCGAACAGATTCTGGCCGATCATCCCGACTTGGAGGCGGATGATTTGCGCATCGCCTATGCCTACGGAGCGCGGCTCACCCGCATTAACCGCGTTGAACCCGTGGCGGCATGAAATTTATGACCTATAATCTTTGAGAACAGTGAAAAAGAACGTTGAAAAGAAAACTTCCGGCACGCTCATCGTGGAGAAATATCGTCCTCGCCTGAACAAACTCACGCCGGCGGAACGCCAGCGATTGCGGGACCGCGCCATGCAGATCGCCTTCGGCCATGAATCCGAAAACACCCCGGCTCATCGCCGGTGACGCGAACGTCGCGATTGATCTGGCTCAAGAAAACGAATGGGTTCTGGACGCCCTGTCCACCATTCGTCGCCGGTTGCCGGATTGCTCCCTTTTGTTGCCGCCGACTGTTTCAGAGGAACTGGCATGGCTCGCGGATCACGCCGAAGCCGCTAAAGAAAGCGACGCCGCCCGCAAATTCCTCCGCCATCATCGGACTTGGGGATTTGAATTGATCCGCACCCTCCCGCTGGGCAATGCCTATGTTGCAAAGATCGCCGATTGCCTGCTCCAGGCGGCTTTGCTGCCCTCCGCGGAGGTCAATGATGCGCACATCCTTGCCGAATCCGCCGCGCTCGGCTGTTTTATTTTGCTGACCAGCGACGAACATCTCCGCGCCATTGATTTTCAGCGATTGGGTTTCGA
>DASYZW010000625.1:0-1896 GCA_035945915.1 Verrucomicrobiia bacterium
GGAGCGGCCGGGTTCCTGGGGTCGCATCTAACGGATTTGCTGCTGGCTCGCGGGCATAAAGTCATTGGCATCGATAACTTTATAACCGGCAGCGTCGAGAATATCGCTCACCTGGGGGGCAACCCGGCGTTCAAGTTCATCCAGCAGGACGTCACGGAATTTATATTTCTCAACGAACCGGTGAATTATGTATGGCATTTTGCTTCGCCGGCCAGTCCCTTTGATTATTTGAATTTTCCGATTCAAACGCTCAAAGTCGGATCATTGGGCACGCACAAGGCGCTTGGGCTGGCCAAGTATAAGAAAGCGCGCTTTCTGATAGCCTCAACGTCAGAGATTTATGGAGACCCGCTCGTGCATCCGCAGCCGGAGGAATATTGGGGCAATGTCAACACGATCGGTCCGAGGGGCTGTTATGATGAGGCGAAGCGCTTCGCGGAAGCCATGACGATGGGTTATCATCGGGAGCACGGGGTGGAAACCCGCATCGTGCGCATCTTCAACACGTACGGGCCGCGGATGCGGTTAAACGATGGCCGTGTGGTGCCGGCATTCATCAGCCAGGCGCTTAAAAACAAGCCGGTGACAGTTTTTGGCGAGGGCAAGCAGACCCGAAGCTTTTGTTACGTGTCGGATTTGATCGAAGGCATCTACCGTCTCATGATGAGCGATTACAGTTTGCCGATGAATATCGGCAATCCGGTTGAATTGACGATGCTGCAATTCGCGGAGGAAATCGTTCGGGTCACTAAATCCAAGAGCAAAATCGTTTTTAAGCGCTTACCGCAGGACGATCCCAAACAGCGGCGGCCGGACATAACCAAGGCCAAAAAAATCCTGTCCTGGTCGCCGAAAGTTCCGCTCAGCGAGGGCCTCACCCAAACGATCGCCTATTTCAGTAAGAAAGTTTGAACGGGTAAACCGGGCGCGGGTTTGCCCGGTTCAACACAATTGGCATAAGGGCAGATCGATGAAGGTTTTAACTTTTCTAAACTTTGTCTAAAGTGCCGCCATGATCTTTCGCGCGCGCCAGTTCAAATTCAACTTTCCGCGCCCGGCCCTGGTCATGGGTATCGTGAATGTGACGCCCGATTCCTTTTCGGACGGCGGCAAATTTTGGGATACGAACGCCGCGGTTGAGCGGGGGTTGGAGTTGGCGGCGCAGGGCGCCGAGATTTTGGACATTGGCGGTGAATCCACGCGGCCGGGGGCAACGCCGGTAAAGGCAGCGGAAGAGTTGCGCCGCGTCATTCCCGTCATCGCTAAACTGGCGGCGGTGTTTAAGCGCAGGAAATCGATTGCCGCAGCCCTGTCCATTGACACTATGAAACCGGCGGTTGCACGGGCCGGCCTGGAGGCGGGCGCCAGCATCGTGAATGATGTTGGGGCGGCTCGCGGCGGCCCCGAAATGTGGAAGGTCGTTTCCGAGTTTCGGGCCGGCTATGTGGTGATGCACACGCCGCCCGGATTTCATAAAAAACAGTCTGGGCCGGAGGATGTTGTAAAGACGGTGACTGCCTTTTTTTCAGAGCGATTGAACGCGATGACGGCGTTTGGCGTCACACCTGAACAGATAGTCTTTGATCCGGGAATCGGTTTCGGGAAGAATTTGGAACAAAACCTGCGCATTTTAGGGCGTTTGGAACGTTTCTCGAGGTTGCGCCGCCCCCTGCTGTTGGGCGTATCCCGAAAAACATTCATCCAGAAATTATTTGGTTCAGAAGTGAATGAACGCTTGCCAGCATCGCTGGCGTGCGCGATTTTGGGAATTGAGTCGGGCGCGGCAATTATCCGCGCCCACGATGTCACTGAAACTGTCCAGGCTATTCGCATGGCTGAAGCGGTTTTGCAGCGTCGGACGATCGGCTAATGCCGTTATGGCGGTCAGATCATCCG
>DASYZW010000626.1:0-3124 GCA_035945915.1 Verrucomicrobiia bacterium
TCTCTACAACCGCGATAACCGCCAATATCTGGTTAAGGCATTCCCATCGTATATTCGTTTTGACCAGACGAATGTTGAATTGAGCTGCTTTTTTCCCATGCCCTTTTTTCGTTCAGCTAAAATTGAATTGATTGGGGCGCCAAATGAAACGATTAGCAACGCGGTTTGTTGCGCCGGCCTTGAATCATTCCAGGGTCCTCCCGCGCAGGTGGGTTATTTTCACGCGACCTACCGGGACCAGGGCAGCCCGGAGGCCGGCCATGACCTGGTTTTGCTCGATACGCGCGAAACGGAAGGCGGCGGGGACTGGTCAGGGAGCTTCATCGGCGCCAGCTTGATTTTTTCGGACCGGGCGAACCTGACGACGTTGGAAGGCGACCCTCGGTTTTTTTTCGATGACAGCCAGACACCCCAGGCCTATGGCACCGGCACTGAAGAATGGTGCGGCGGCGGCGATTATTGGGGCGGGCTGAATATGACGCTGCCATTGGCCGGTCATCCGACAGGGGCCCGCAATGCCGCTTCAGCATTCAACGCCGAAGATAAAATCGAATCCGCCTATCGCTTTTTATTGGCCGACCTGATGCCGTTCGGCAAAAACGCGCGAATTCAGCTGGAACATGGAGGCATCGACAATTCCACAGAACATTACCAGACGATTGCCTATTGGTATGGCGCACCTGCCGCGGCGCTTGTAAAAACAGACGAGCTAAAAGTTGGCAACGCGGAAAGCGAGCAGGCACACCAGTATTTATCTCCCCGGGCTTCGTCACCGTATCAAATCACATCCCGTTACGAATGGGGGGTGGATAGGCTTGGCGGACGCCAAATCTATCCGCCGACGACTGACTATGGTCGAACAACCCCCGGCATTTCCGAGTTTACCCTCAAAATTATCCCGCAAAATCACGGCGTCATGTTGCGGCGCAAACTCGATTATCAATTTCCTAATCAAAGGGCCGAAATCTATATCGCTAATGGAGATAGTTCTGCGGCCGGCGCCAATTGGCAACCCGCCGGAATCTGGTATCTCGCAGGTGGAAACACGTGTGTCTATTCCAATCCCAAAAACGAGCTGGGAGCGACAGAACACCGCATCGAAACTTCCAATCGCCGGTTCCGTGACGATGAATTTCTTTTGCCGTTGGATCTTACGCAAGGCCGGTCGTCCATCCGCGTTCGAGTTCAATTCGTCCCCGTAAATACGCCGCTTTTCCCGGGAGCCCCTTTATCGCCACTGGCCTGGAGCGAAATCCGATACGACGCGTATTGTTTTATCATGCCCCGGTGGGATCCCAATACGTCACCATGAGGCGCAAAACGTCTCGCTCATCCGGCCTGCGGACATCCAATTATCTGTCATTCCGCTGTTTTTGTCCGGTCCACTTCCAATTCCGAATTTCCGGCATGTCTTCGCCGTATTCGCAGACGTATTTTTTATGGTCTATCAATTTATCACGGATGAACTGCTTGGTGTAGGCGGCGCGGGGCCCAAGGCCGGGAACACGGTCGATCACATCACCCACCAAATGGAAGCGGTCCAAATCGTTTAGCACCACCATATCGAATGGCGTCGTGGTCGTGCCTTCCTCTTTATACCCGCGCACATGGATGTTTTTATGATTGGTCCGCCGGTAGGTCAATCGATGAATCAGCCAGGGATATCCATGAAAGGCAAAGATGACCGGTTTGTCAGCGGTAAACAGTTCATCAAAATCCTTGTCGGTCAGCCCGTGCGGATGTTCGGTCCTGGGCTGCAGGGTCATTAAGTCCACCACGTTCACCACGCGCACTTTCAGGTCCGGAAATTGTTCCCGCAGCAACTGGGTCGCCGCGAGCGTTTCAAGGGTCGGCACATCGCCCGCGCAAACCATCACCACGTCCGGCTCGCTTCCCTTGTCATTGCTCGCCCATTCCCAAATGCCCAAACCCGCCGTGCAGTGTTTCACCGCGGCGTCCATCTCCAGCCATTGCAGTTCTGCCTGCTTGCCGCTCACTATGACATTCACGTAATTCCGGCTCCGCAAACAATGGTCCGTCACCGATAACAGCGTGTTGGCGTCCGGCGGAAGATATACCCGGATAACCTCGGCTTTTTTATTGACGACGTGGTCAATGAATCCGGGGTCCTGGTGGCTGAATCCGTTATGGTCCTGCCGCCAAACGAGCGAACTCAACAGGTAATTCAAAGATGCAATCGGACGGCGCCACTCAATGTGACGAGTCACCTTCAACCATTTTGCGTGTTGATTGAACATCGAATCGACAATATGGATGAACGCCTCGTAACAGGAAAAGAAGCCGTGACGGCCGGTCAGCAAGTACCCTTCCAGCCACCCTTCGCATTGATGTTCGCTCAACATCTCCATGATGCGCCCATTTGGCGAAACATGGTCGTCCGATGAGATCACCTCGGCATTTGAACAACGGTCGGTCGTCTCGAACACTGCGTTCCATCGGTTCGAAGCCGTTTCGTCGGGACTGAACACCCGGAAGTTCTCCGGGTTAAGCTTCACCACGTCACGAATGAATTGCCCCTGCACGCGCGTCGCTTCGGCAATCACCCCGCCGGGCGCGGACACTTTGACCGCATAATCCTCGAAGTCCGGCAATTTCAATTCGCGCAGGAGAAGGCCCCCATTGGCGTGAGGATTCGCGCCCATCCGCCGCGTTCCCTTGGGCGCCAATTCGGCCAACTCCGGCCGCAATCGCCCGTTCTCGTCAAAGAGCTCCCGCGGCCGGTAGCTTTTCATCCAGCGTTCCAGAATCCTGATATGCTCCGCCTTATCCATATCGCCCATCGGAACCTGGTGGGCCCGAAACGTACCTTCAACCTGCTTCCCATCCACCTTCTTCGGCCCCGTCCAACCTTTTGGCGTGCGCAAAATAATCATCGGCCAGCGCGGACGCTGTTTAAACCCATGGCGGCGCGCATCGTCCTGGATTTTTTTTATCCGCGAAAAAACATCGTCGAGGGCGGCGGCCATCTTTTGATGGACATCCGCCGGATCGTCACCCTCCACAAACCGGGCCTCGTAACCATAGCCGTAAAACAAGGATTCCAACTCGTCCTGCGGCAGGCGCGCCAGAACGGTCGGCCCGGCGATTTTATACCCGTTGAGAT
>DASYZW010000627.1:0-8246 GCA_035945915.1 Verrucomicrobiia bacterium
GTTGGAACGGCAGTTCCGCTGGTTCAGGGATCGTGAACGCCGGCGCTGCCAGTGTTACTACCACCCAGGGCGGGAGTATTTCCGTAACCGCCGAATTTGGTGACATCAATTCCGGCTCAAATCCCAAAGGTTTCGATTACCGCAAAACTGCGCCATTTTGCATTCCGGACCCCAACCTTGGCGGCATTAGCACCGCCGATGGGGGCAATGTGACGATTGCTGCCGGCGGTGATGTTATCAGCTATTTGCCCTCCGGCAGTTCAGCTACGGCGGCTTCCGACGGCGGCACAGGGGCGTTCGGCGCCCAGCCGGGTAATGTCACCGTTACCGCGGGCGGCAACGTCTATGGGCATTACGTGGTGGCCGATGGCATCGGGACCATCAACGCGGGTAAGAACGCGGGCGCGGAGGCGGGTGATCCCTTCGCCCTCAGCCTGATTTCGGGCGGTTGGACCATCAACGCGCCCAACGGCAATATTTATTTGCAGGAAGTCCGCAATCCTAACGGAGATTTTAACAATACAACGAGTTTCGGCGGTCCGTCCGCCGGCCACTATCGATTCACTTATAGCCAACAGTCTTATGTCGATTTGTCCGCTAACGGTGTTTACCTTACTGACGATAGCGTCCCGCGATACAGCGGCGCCGCTATTCCAGTGCTCTATCCTCCAATCCTTGACATCGCGGCCGGATCGGGCGGAGTAACCTTGGAAGGGGACATCGCCTTATTCCCCTCGGTCGATCAAAACCTCAACATCACGACCACCGACAACGGCAACCTGATTACGACCGCCGGTCTTTCCGCTCCGTACGAACTATTGATGTCAGACAGCGCGCAGAGCCAATGGAAAAACAGTTCAACTTTCAGTGACCAGGACCATGGAACTCTTGCGAATGAGCCGAATGATGTTCTGCCGGTCGTCATCGATATTTCAGGCAGCATGGAAAACCTGAATCTGATCGTCGATAAAGTCGCCGATATTATGGTGGGCGGCGATATGGTTAACTGCGGCTTTTCCGGCCAGAATTTGCAGGCCAGTGATGCCACTACCATCACCGTCAATGGACGAATTTACAACTCCAGCCCCTATTCATTTATCAATTTGAGCCAATCCATCCCGAATATTCCGGCCCAGGACTTACTCCCTTTCATGTCCAGCTCATGGGATGATATTTTCACTCTCGCCGTGGATCTCTCCGCGCTCAGCGGCTACAGCCTGAAAAATTTGAACGGCGTTTCCCTTTCCGATTGGGCGAGCACCATTCTCAGCTCCGTCAGTCTCTTTACGGAGCAAACCGATAACGGCCAGCTGGCAGGCCTAAACCCGGGCTTCATCTATAATACGACCACCGGGCGGCTTGGATTTACCGGCCCGATGACGTCAGATGCTTTATCCGCGTTAACGCAACCTCTCTACGTTTTACACCTGGTTAACGGGCAGCCGGTCGTGGACCAAAATCCCAATGACGACAGCCCCGGCAGAACTTATGGCCAAATTGAAGCCGACCCCGTTTCCTGGGTCCCGGCTGCTGCCATTCAAGCGCTATTTTCCGAAAGCCAGGGAACTCCATCACTGGGCGCGGTGCAATTGGGATATCGTATCGGCGGTCCGGGCCAGTTTGACATTACCGCCAATTCCATTTCCCTGGGAAACAGCGACGGCATTTTGTCATGCGGTATTTTCGATCCCCAGGGCGGCTACAACCGTTATGAAAATTTGGCCTCCATTACACCCGTCGGCGCCACAATCAATGTGTCAGTCACCGGGGCCGATGCTCCAAGCGATCCCAGCCAGCCAGTCGGTCCGGTTAATCCATTGGTCTCCTCCCTGGACATGCTTAGCTCAACCATCGCCTCTCTCGACGGCGGAGATGTCAATGTGCTCGATACCGCAGGTTCAATGGACCTTGGTTCACCGGAACTGTTTAACAGCACCGGCACCAAAGGCGGCGCTGCCGGCTCGCATCTAAGTTTCGGCATTTACACGACCGGCGGAGGCAATGTCAACGTGACCGCGCTGGATGACGTGAACATCAATGGTTCACGTATTGCGACGTACGATGGCGGCGATATTGCAGTCGAGTCGCAAACCGGAAACGTCAATGTCGGAAGCGGAAGTTCAGATTTAAACGTCATCAATACGGCTTACAACGGCGAAGCGCCGGGAAATCCGTACGTGGAGGACGCTTTTGGAAGCGGTATCCAGGCAAAAACCCTGTTGCCCGGGGCGGGAGCACCGCCTAACCCGGCGTCCGCCCCCGGAAATATTACGGTCGAGGCTCCGGAAGGCAGCGTGGTTGGCAACCAGGCGGGAATCATCCAGGAAGTGCTGGCCGGCAATTTCCCAATTGGCCCGACCGTAACCCTGGATGCCGGAACGGCAAATCCCCCCGGCGATTGGTCTTCGAAGGCTGCTCCCATTTACACCGGCAATATTGACTTTGGCAATTCACCCATCATCGGAGGAACCGTCAATCTCTTTGCGACGGGTTATATTCATGTGGGACAGATCATCTCACACCAAAATGCCAATATAACCGCGGCCCAGAGCTTTTCCGGCGACGTCCTTTCCGGCGGCCAGGCAAACGTGGCCGCCGGCGGCAGTGTTTCGGGGACAATCGTTGGTGTCGGGGGCGTCAGTGTTGATGCCGGCCTCGGCGACACCGCATCACTGCTGGGCCAAAATGTTTCCGTCAATGGCGGAGCCGCCCAATCAACCCTTGGCAGTTCCGCCACGGCCACCAGTGCGACGCAGGCCGCCGCGCAACAGGCCAGCAGCCAGGCTCAACAGCAAGTCGTTGCCGACCAAACCAGCGGGGGAAACGATGATAAGAAAAAGGAAACTCAAATCCGCAAAGTGGGTCGGGTGACGGTCCTCCTGTCATCCGCGGCGTCCAGGTAATAAGCTCACCGAAGCGTTGAGTGACTCAGAAAGGTTCTTCGCTGTTTTCGGTGGACCAGGAAACCTCCTGTGGAGCGCAATATTTGTAGTAGGTCCACAGATCCGGGATATTCGGTCGATCAAGCGGGGCAGAAACCAGTTCGAGCGGATTCACGGGCGTGTTGCACAAACTAATTTCGGATGCAGGGGATTGGGCGATCCAAAAGGTGGGCTTCCGCACATTTTATTTGTGTAGTAAAGTAAACGTGTAAACGGGGGGGGAAACGGAGGTTGAAAGCGCCAAAGTGGCCGTGTCTATTGGGGATTTGAGGTTCCTGAACTTTTTAGCGGGGTGTAAACGAGAGTGATGTCATCGCCCTGCTCTGACAGGCCAAAAATTTCGCAAAGCTTGGAGGGCAACAGGCACTGACGTCCGCTGCTACGTTTTAGTCCGGCGCCCCAAAAGGGGCTAGATTGAAGGTTGCCGAACGGTTCCTATTTTCCTTGGCGTACTTGCACTGAAATTCTTTATTTCCCGCTCACTGCGCCAACGAACACATCCCGGCTACATCGAGTTGGCAGGCGGAGCGTTCGTGCCCGTGACCTCGCTTTGAAGTCGTTGGGCCATGTCGTAATGGTTACGGATGTTTTTCAATCCGTGATCCGCGTAATGCTTCAAGGCCTTGTCCTGGAGGGTCGCGGAAGCGTCCTCAAACTTTTGAATGGCTTTCGCGTGGCCTTTAACCATCGCATCGGCGTACGCCTGATCGAATTCAGGCCCATTGAGCGACAGCAGATTTTGGACGTCGAGTTGGGCATCCATCAGTTTTTGTTGAGGCGTCTCCTCCATCAATTGTGTTGCCGGTTTTTCCTCCGGCGGGGTGACCTGCACGTAAAAGATATTTGGGTCTGGCAATTGCAAGCCCTCTGTGGCGGCGATCTTCTTGAGCCGCTCATTTAATTTCGAGTGGTCCTTTACCATGTGCCTGCCGAATTCCTGCACAGCGGTATTTTGAGAATTGCTTTCGGCTGCTTCTCCCAGCCGGATTTCCTTGAGGTTTATCAAGGCCGCATCCCAGGCGAAATCGGCGGGGGTGACCATCGAGGTTGCCGGCGCATTGGTGGCCATTATATCGTTGTCATCGGCCACTGCCGGAGTGGCCAATACGCAAACCGCTGCCGCAAGTCCCATGGTCTTCAAAGCAATGGCTCTCATAACTTAATACACTTCGTCCCTTTGATGCTGACCGATTGATTAGCCGATCACATGCCACGCGGAATTTCGGGAATTCAGGCGGGAAACTTTCAGTCCGACCGTGCGAAATGCAACAACTCCTTTCCCCTGCCGTGCGTTTTGCACTTTTGGAAAAATCCCGGTGAGACGGCTATTCCTTGGAGGAATTGCTGCGGTTGACCGTGTGCTTGAATTTAAGTTTAACGGTTTCCTGCAAGAATTCCATGAAGCCGCGTTTCTTTTTGGTCACAGTCGTTTGGATCGACTCGCATTTGTGACTGCACAGGGGACAGAGAAAGAGCGGGACACCTCCTTTACGACGGAGGACGTGAACACATTCGCTGCACATGATTTCGCTGCAGTGTGTGCACTTGTACGTGGCGGTGGCGCTAGAATGGCGGGGACAAATCATTCCGCCATTGGCTTGAACGACTGGCGGCTTTGGCCGCGGCCGTTCAAATTGCGGAATCGCGACATGGGCTTCGGTGGATTCGACGAAGAGATCCACGTCACCCAGCGTCACGGTTTGGCCGGGAAGAAGGCGCGCTTCGGTGACCGGATCGCCGTTCAGATACGTGCCGTTGGTGGACTGGCAATCCCGGATGAGAACCCCATCGGCGGAGAGGATAAATTCGCAATGGACAGTCGAGACGGTGGGATGATCAATCGAGAAATCGCAGTCCGGGGCGCGGCCAACCCGGTTGACCCCCGCCCGCAGTTCCAATGTTTGGCCTTCCAGCCCTTCGGTTTTGATCAGAAGTTTTGCCATGTAATTCTCCCCACCTTTGTAATGGTTACTCCCAAAGAAATGAAATGTCCAGACGAAAGTGGTTAAATCGAGGATAACCGTTACTTCACAAACTTATCCGTTATATTCGTCGCGCTTGTGGCCGGGTTTTCACTGAGGCGGGCACCTGACGGTGGCCGGAGTTAAAGAGAAAACTCGACTTTTGGGGGCAAAGCGGCGAATGTCACGCGATGAGGATATCAATCAATTTCGCTAAAATCGCGGCCTTTTCGGGCGCTGTCGTACTCTCCCTGTCCGGTTGCGGAAAGAATCCAAATACGGCAGAAGTGTCCTCGGAGGTTTCGACGAACTATCCGTTGCCCGATCCGCCAGTGGTGGTGGATTGCCAGCCGGGCAACCGGGGCGGCCGGTTTGTCATCACTGAAATGGGCGAGCCCAAGACGTTTAATTATATCATGGCCAATGAGTCATCTTCGGTCGACATTGGCCGGTTTATGTTTTGGAACTTGTTGAACTTTGATGTGCCGACGCAAACGGTCAAGCCGGGTTTGGCAGAGTCCTGGACCAATTCACCCGATGGCAAAACATGGACGTTTAAATTGCGAAAAAATCTCCGATGGAGCGACGGAGCGCCGTTGACCGCGGACGACGTCATCTTTACGTGGAACGTCATCAATAATCCGGCATTTCCCAATTCCACGAAAGACCTGTACATTGTGCATGGGAAAACTTTTACCGTGACCAAGCTGGACGATTCGACGGTCCGGGTGGTAACGCCGGAAGTTTTTGCGCCTTTCCTGCAGGCCTTCGGCGCGGGTCTGGCGATTTATCCGAAGCATGTGCTGGAGAAATATGCGGAAAATGGAACATTTGCTTCGGCCTACGGTGTTAATTGGGACCCGAAGGACATTGTTTGCAGCGGGCCGTATGTTTTAAAAGAATACAAGCAGGCGCAATATACGTTGCTTGAGCGCAATCCTTATTTTATTGAAGTCGATAAAGACGGAACCCGGCTGCCTTACTTCGATGAAATCATTTTTGCGATTGCGCCTGACGTCAATGCAGTCTCCCTGCGATTTCTGAGCGGCGAAAGTGACGTGGACGACTATGTTTATCCGTACGAATATGACGAGTTTAAAGCCGCGGCTGACAAGGGCAAGTTCACTTTGGATGAACCGGGCATCGGCCTTGAATCGCAATATTTTTGGTTCAACGAAAATACCAACGTGGAGCCCAAAACCGGCAAGCCATATGTGGACCCGGTTAAATTGAGCTGGTTTCGGAATACGAAATTCAGGCAGGCCGTTTCGTATGCGATCGACCGTGAAGACATTGCCAAATCCGTTTATGCCGGCAGGGCAATCCCGCAATACGGCTATCTGACCTCGGGCTACCAGAATTGGTATGATACCAACGTGCAACAATACCCGTACAATCCTCAAAGGGCGCTGGAATTGTTGAAAGAAATTGGCATCGAAAAGCGAGGCGGCAACGATTTTCTGACCGACTCGAACGGAAATAAAATTGAATTTGTTTTCAACACCAACGTGGAGAACGATGGCCGCAAAAAGGCGGCTGTCCTGATCGCCGCTAATTTACAGCAAATTGGAATGAACGTCATCCTTCAACCGATCGAATTCAATACGTTGATCACCCGGATTGAAGACACCTTCAGCTATGATTGCATCCTGCTGGGTTACTATTCGAATTCCGGGACTGATCCTTCCGGCGGCATGAACATACTTCTCTCCAGCGGTGATGCGCACGACTGGTTTCCACGGGAGAAGGAGCCTGCGACACCTTGGGAAGCGCAGATCGATAATTTAATGGGCGCGCAAATGGAGACTCTCGACCTCGGCCAACGCCAAAAGATATTTGACCAGGTCCAGGAAATCCTGGGTGAACAGCAGCCGATGATTTTTACCGTGACCCCGATGTATTATGCGGCCATTCGTTCGGATATCGGCAACGTGCGCCCGACACCGCTCAGCTTTTATCGGCTGACCTGGAATGCCGAGGAGCTTTATCTGAAAAAGTAGCTGCGGGAAAGTTTCCGGCCTAGAAAGGAAAGCCGAAGCAACGCAGCAAAATTGCCATGGTATTGTTCATGGTATACGCCAAAAATTCCTGAACGAAAGGGATTCGCATCACCAGCCAGACACCAATAAGTCCAAAGCGGCACAGGTTTAGGTATGTGTCCCAGCTCATGCCGATAAAATTGCGGAGCACGTGCGAGCCGTCCAAGGGAGGGACTGGAATCAGATTAAAAAAGCACAACAACAGGCTCAACGAGGCGATTCGCAAGACCATCTCCGTCGTGTCCGCGTTCCCAAAAATATAGATGAGGCGCGCCAATCCTACGATGACCACGCCCAAAACCAGGTTCATGGCCGGACCGGCCATGGCGATCAGGATGTCATCACGGACCGGCTGACGCAGATTTGCGAGGCTAATTGGGACCGGTTTTGCCCACCCGATCAAATATCCTCCAAAAGGGCTGAAAATCATGAGCAGCGGAAAAACCACCGTTCCGAGCGGGTCAATGTGCACGATCGGATTCAACGACAAGCGCCCTTGCAATCGCGCCGTGTCATCGCCGCACATCCAGGCCACCCATGCGTGCGCAAATTCATGAAACGTCAGCAGCGACACTAGTCCGATATACTGAATTAATCCGTCAATGATTTGGTTCGAATGTTCCATTCTTCCGCAAGAGCTTAATCCTTGAAGACGAACCCGTCGAGGTTCCCGTGGAACCTGTTGAATCGGCCGCGGTGGAACCTGCCCGGGATTCGTCTCCTGAAATTGACAAAAGGCTGCCTCAACGTAAAATCCGCTCCATGCCGCTTCTCGATGGAAAAACTGGAATTGTATTCGGTGTCGCAAATAAACGCTCTATCGCGTGGGCCATCGCCCAGGCCTGGGCGCGCGAAGGCGCCAGGCTCGCTTTTACGTACCAGGGCGAACGCCTTAAGGAAAATGTGGCCGAACTTGCCGGAACGTTTGGCGCCGACACGTTGATCCTGCCCTGCGATGTGACGAAAGACGATGAAATCGCCGCCGTTTTTAAAACCGTTGGCGAGAAACTCGGCAAATTGAATTTGCTGCTGCATTCCGTCGCCTTCGCGCCGAAAGAAGCTCTCGAAGGCGAATTTGTCAACACCAGCCGCGAAGCTTTCCGGATGGCTCATGATGTCAGCGCCTATTCGCTGGTTGCCCTGGCCCGGGCGGCGGCTCCATTGATGACCGAGGGAGGGAGCATGGTGGCGATGAGTTATTACGGGGCGGAAAAAGTGGTGCCCCATTACAATGTCATGGGCGTTGCGAAAGCGGCGCTTGAAGCCTCGACGCGCTATCTGGCCTACGACCTGGGTCCCAAAAA
>DASYZW010000628.1:0-2415 GCA_035945915.1 Verrucomicrobiia bacterium
ACAATTTTTCCTGATCGCCGGACCGTGCGTTATTGAAAGTGAGAAATTGTGCATGGACGTCGCCTCACAGCTAAAAACCGCTTGCAAGGCGAACGGAATTTTTTTCGTTTTCAAGGCAAGTTTTGACAAGGCGAATCGCACGTCGGCTAAATCGTTCCGGGGACCCGGGGTGGAAGAAGGTTTAAAAGTGCTTGCGCGAGTCCGCGCCGAATTCGAACTGCCCGTCCTGACGGATGTTCATAATGAAGTCCAGGCCCGCGCCGCCGCCCGGGTGGTGGATATCCTGCAAATCCCGGCCTTTCTTTGCCGCCAGACGGACCTGATCGAGTCGGCGGTCGAAACCGGCAAAATCGTTAATCTTAAGAAGGGCCAGTTTCTTTCGCCCGCTGAAATGCGAAATGTGGCGGAGAAAGCGAAGCGCGCCGGTGGAAAGCGAATGCTATTAACGGAGCGCGGCACGACCTTCGGCTACAATAACCTTGTGGCCGATATGCGTTCGATTCCCATTATGAAGCGGTTTGGCAGCCCCGTCGTTTTTGACGCGACCCATTCCGTGCAATTGCCCGGCGGCGGCGGCGATAAATCCGCCGGGCAGCGCGAGTTCGCGCCGGTCCTGGCCCGTGCGGCCCTGGCCGTTGGCGCGGATGGATTGTTTATCGAGACACATCCACGCCCCGACAAAGCTTTGAGTGACGGGCCCAATATGATCCCGCTAAATGAAATGGCCCCCCTGCTAAAAAAGCTGACCCGGGTCTTTGACGCCGCGAAAGAATGAAGCGCGTCTCCCAGGCCCTTCGTTCGCGACTCGCAAAAATCAGGTTATTCGCTTGCGACGTCGACGGTGTTCTCACCGACGGCGCCGTTTACGTGGGCGGTTCGCGCGAAACCAAGCGATTCAATATTCACGACGGTCTTGGACTGGTGCTGTTGCGCCGCGCCGGCATTAAAACCGCATGGGTCTCGAGCCGGCCATCCGAAGCCACCACGATGCGGGCGCGCGAACTAAAAATCACTTTTCTTGTCCAACAAAAGGACAAGTTGAGCAAAGCGGCGTCGATCGAGGCAATTTTGGCCCGGGAAAACCTCGAATGGGGCAATGTTTGTTTCGTCGGAGACGATATTGTGGATTTGTGGCCGCTTGAGAAAGCCGGGGTGGGCGCGGCGGTCTCGGACGCGATGGACGAGGCAAAGGCAGCCGCGGATTATGTCACCCGGTCAGCCGGGGGTCACGGCGCGGTGCGCGAAATGGTGGAATTGATTTTAAAGGCGCAGGGAAAATGGGACGCGATCATCGCCGGCTATAAACGATGATTCGAAAAAACTCGATGATTAAGAGAAAGTTAAACCAGCAAAGCCTTGCGCGCGGGCCAAGGCAAAGCCGTGCCCTCACGGCCGCGGCCCTGCTGGCGGTTGCAGCCCTGATGCCGGCCGTACCCCGTGTCCTGGCGCAGCAATTGCCCATCGCCGGCGGCGCCAGCGATTTTAATTCCGTGGAATATTTCGGAGCGCCCCACCAGCAGGACATCAAGCGGCTATTTTCCGGGGCGGAAGCGCAGCCGTTGCCTGGCGGCCTTTTGCTCGTCAAACAGGTCAAAATCGAGATGTTCGACCTGAGCGGCAAATTGCAACTGGTTGCCGAAGCGCCGGAATGTGTTTATGATCCGGTCAATGTCGTGGCCAATTCGCCGGGCGAGGTTCAGGTGCGCACCGGCGACGGCCAATTGAAGATTCAGGGCGAAGGTTTTTTATGGCGGCAAAACGATTCCATATTCACCATTTCAAACGAGGTAGAAACGGTCATTGACCGAACTTCCAGGCAATGAAATTGTACTGTCTTGTCTTTTTGACCCTCGCCTGCGGCATTGCCTCGCTGCCAGCGCAAACGAACACGACCGGCACCAACGACGTCGCGTCGATCCTCGCGCTCGTCACCACCAACCATCCAGAGGCAACCAACCCGGAGACCAACCGTCCCGCCGCCCGGCCACGGGGACCGATATTCATTCATTCAGTCGGGCCCGCCATCGTAGATATGGAGAATCATTGGGTGACGTACAGTGATAATGTGCTGGTCACGAATCCGGAAATGAAATTGACCTGTGAATGGGCCAAGGCGAATTTCCCGGCAAACTGGGGACAAGCAACGAACGTCGTAGCGACGACAAACGTCGTGGTCGACTATCTGGATCCGAAAGGCCAGAAGGGTCGCGCTCTCGGAGACAAAGCCGTTTACCTTTTCCAGGTGGAAAATGGACTTACCAATGAAACGGTGACGCTAACCGGCGATCTTCCCGATCGACGGCCGTTAGTGGAAGCGGGGCCAAATTACACGAACTGCCAGACCGCGAGTAAAATCATCTATTACGTCAGGACCGGAAAGGTGGAATTCGAGGATCCGTCAGGGATTTTTTTCCC
>DASYZW010000629.1:0-1987 GCA_035945915.1 Verrucomicrobiia bacterium
CGAGGGATTCGAACTCCTTCGCCCGCTCGAATGACCACGACGGTTTGTCAAGAGATATGACGTCTTCGCGCGGTTCCGGTCCCGGCAAACGGTTTTATATTCCAGGCTCCTTTCAATGAACTGGATTTACGAAATCCTCGCCTCTGCATTCTTCCTTGGCCTATACGACCTCTGCACCAGGCACGCCGTGCGTGAAAACGCGGTGACGCCGGTCCTGTTTTTTAGCACCGTAACAGGCGCTTCAGTGTGGACGGCGCTCTATCTGGTTGAATATTTTCATCCCGGGATTCTGCCCGCCTCGCTGGTGACAGATCCACTCACCTGGCAACAACACCTGCGTCTCGTTTTGAAATCGGGTATCGTGGCAATTTCGTGGGTGGGCACCTACTTTGCGCTGAAACATATCCCGATTTCGCTGGGCAGCCCGATCCGTGCCACCAGCCCGCTGTTCACGTTGCTGGGCGCAATTTTAGTCCTGGGGGAGCGGCCCTCGTTTTTGCAGACGCTCGGTGTCCTGACCACACTTGGTTCATTCATTGGCTTGTCGCTGGTGGGCGCGCGTGAAGGTTTTCATTTCCATCGCAATCAATGGTTTTGGTTTTTGATCGGCGGCGTTTTGTTTGGCGCGACCAGTTCGCTCTATGACAAATACCTGCTTGGCACATTGAAATACTCCGTCCCGACGGTCCAGTGCTGGTTTTCGATTTACCTGGCGCCATTTTTCGCGCCGTTTGCGCTGGGCTGGAAATTACGCTGGTGGCCGCGGAACGAATTTCAGTGGCGCTGGAGTATTCCTGCCATTGCCCTGGCCCTGCTGGTTGCTGATTATCTTTATTTCAGCGCATTGCGGCATCCGACAGCGTTAGTGGCCCTGGTCATGAGCCTGCGGCGCGCCAGCACGCTCGTGGCGTTTGCCGGCGGCCTCTATTTTTTCCGCGAAGGCAACGGTTGGAAGAAACTCCCGGCCGTGCTCGGGATCCTGATTGGAATCATTCTGACCCTGGCCGGGTGAGGATGCGGAAACAGAATCATTCACTCGACTGGATCGAAAGCCATGGTTGATCAATGGTTGCCGCCTTGCCGGCGTTAGCTAATTTCGACATTATTCTGGGGTAAATACAGATGGCATGAACAAAATAGCAAATAGGAAATCGCGGTTGGTTGCCGCGGGCTTGATCGCCGGTCTATTTTTATCCGTGGCCGGGTTGGTGTTCGCGGCGCCGGTGATTACGCCGATTGGAAATGTGAAAGTCCCGGCGGGAAAATCGTTGATCGTTCCGATTACCGCGACCGTGACGAACGGGCGGCCATTGACGTTCACCATTACCGGCAGCACGAATGCGATGGCAATCGTCATACATACGAATGATCCATTTTGGAAACTGAATGTAGCGCAGGCTTGCGCTCCAAACGCACCCGGGTCATTCCAGACGCTGTTTCGGGGAAGTTGGGTGACCGTGACGAATGTGGGTGACCTGACGTTTATGCTGTTTCCAGAGTATGCGTCGAACACGGTTTCGATTTTTCAGGGTTTATCCGATTCGGGATTTTACAACAGCAACACGATCTTTCACCGGGTAATCAATGGTTTTATGATCCAGGGCGGCGATCCCTTGACCAACGGGACGGGCGGGCTGGTATTTCAATACAATGACGAATTCAATCCCCAGGCGATCTTCAGCGGTTACGGCCAGTTGGCCCTGGCGAATTCGGGCAAAAACACGGATGGCTCACAATTCTTTGTGACGGAAGCGCCCTATCGGTACGGGGATTTTCAATACACAGTGTTTGGGCAGTTAGTGCGCGGATTTGACGTGCTGACGAATATCGAGACGACGCCGGTGGACGCCAATAACCGCCCGCTGGCGAATGAGATCATCACCCAGGCCTCAATGGCGCCGGACAGGACAGATACCGTGATCACGCTGTTGGCAACAAATCGAACGGGCGTAACAAACAAAGTGACCATTGTGGCGGATGACGGCGC
>DASYZW010000630.1:0-5692 GCA_035945915.1 Verrucomicrobiia bacterium
CTTACCCATAGATCATCGGGATTGATCAGCGTAACAATGGGCTGGCCGGCGTTCACCACCTCGCCCTCCAGGGCCGCCCGCACATCGACGATGCCATTCGTGGGCGCGGATATTTTTGTATAATCCAAATAAACTTTGGCCTTTTGGCTTTGCGCCGCGGCAGCCTGGATTTGCTTTTTGGCGGCATCCACCCGGGCCCGGGCGGAATCATAGCTCGTGCGCGCCGCGTCGTAGGTCTGCACGGATTCCACATTATTTGAATAAAGGCCCTGAACGCGCTCGAAATTCAGCCGCGCATTTTCCAGGTCGGCCTCGGCTTGAGCCAGGTCGTCACTGGATGCCTGTTCGCTGCTGGCGTAGAAGTTGGCATCCGCGCGCCATAAGCCCGGCTCAATTCGCGCAATTGGCTGCCCGTTGGTGACCGTATCGCCCTGGTTAACCAAAAGCTTCTCGATCCGCCCTGAAATTTCCGGGCTCACGATTACCTCGTCGGTTGTGACCACTCCTGTCAATACGATTTGGCGCGGCGGCCGGTTAAAAATCACAGCCACGGTGATGACAATCGCCACCACCGCAATCAGAATAACAAATCCTCTGCCTTTCATTTCAGAAAATGTGAATTTTCGGCCAAACAAGTCAAGAAAGCAGTGGAGAGAGCGAGGATAGTGCCAAGAGTGCCAAGAGTGCCAAGAGCGACGAAAGCGACGAGGGTCGACAAGTGCCAGAAGTGCCACCGATCAACGGCCTCGTTTTGCTGTTGTGAGTGAGCGTGAGAATATCCGCAGCAATTCTTCCGCCTCAGTCTTAATTTCCTGAAGTTCTTTGGTTCGAAAAATAGTTAACTTCGAGCTTGTAACCGTCGTTGCTTGGTCCATTTGCATTATCATTGATTCTCCTAACTTGATTCGCATTGCAAACTCCAAATCGCCGGCTTTCACTCGAGCCTCGGTGTTAATGGCGCTCGCGGCGCTCGCGGCGCTCATGGCACTATAACAGTGCCTTTTCCTGAACTTGTGCTAGAGTTAAGCAGGCTATTCGATCATGAGTTCCCTGCCGTACAACGAGTTGCTGCGCGCCACGGCGCGGTCATTCTATTTGACCCTGCGCGTTCTTCCCGCGGCCATCCGGCGGCAAATCGGGTTTGCTTACCTGGTCGCCCGCGCTGCCGACACCATTGCCGACACGGAAATAGTCCCGTTGGATCAGCGGCTTGATGCGTTGCAGAAGTTGACCGAGCACATCCAGGGCAGAAATCCCGCGCCGCTCGACCTCAGCGGCCTGGCGGGAATACAAGGCGCGCCCGCCGAAAGACTTCTCCTGGAAAAAATTGGAAACAGCCTCAACGACCTGAAGACATTCTCCGCGGAGGATCAAAAACGCATTCGCGACGTGCTCGCCACGATCACCAGCGGACAGTCGCTGGATTTGACCCGCTTCGCTCCGCAGATTACGACCGACGGTTCGTTGCGCATCATCGCCCTGGAAACCGCCAATGAACTCGACGACTATACTTATCGCGTGGCGGGATGCGTCGGCGAATTTTGGACAAAAATTTGCCGGGCGCATTTATTCCCGGATTATCGCCTGGACGAAGAGGAGTTCCGGGTGAACGGCATCCGTTTTGGCAAGGGCCTGCAGCTCATCAATATTTTGCGCGACCTGCCGGCGGACCTGAAGCGCGGGCGGTGTTACCTGCCGGCGGATAAATTGGAGAAATTCAAACTCCTGCCCTCCACGATCCTTTCGCCGGCCAACGAATCCCGTTTTCGCCCACTTTTTGCGGAGTACCTGAACAAGGCGGAAGACCACCTGCGGGCCGGATGGGATTACACCAACATGCTGCCCTTCAACCAGTTCCGCGTTCGGCTGGCCTGCGCGTGGCCCATCCTGATTGGCGTTAAAACGATTGAAAAACTCCGGCTGGCGAACGTCATTGAATTGCATCAGGGCGTCAAAGTTACCCGGGCAGACGTCCGAAAGCTGATCGTCCGCTCGGTTCTGGCCTGTCCTATCTCGTCCGCATGGAAGAACTTATTTCCCGCAAAAGCTGTTGCTTTGCAGGGAAATTTGGCGTAAAGAATTGTGGAAAGACTTTATGCTGAGCTTCAGATTTTTAGCGGTGGTTGTCACAACCAGTCTCACCTTCGGCATCATCCGCGCACAGGCCGACGACACGCCGGCGCAGGCCGCGGCGCGCGCCGCCCTGGAGCAGCAAATGAATCAAGAAGAAACGGAACAGCCGCCCGGTTCCACGAACACTCCGCCCATGACGCCGATTGCTCCGCCGGCCACCACCGCAACACCGCCGGTTGTATCGCAAACACCGGCGATCACCCAGCCGACGCCTCAGTTTACCACCAATGTCCCGGTGACCCCGGAAATGGAGACGGAAGTCGCGCCGTCCACGTTGTCGCTGACAAATCAACCGGCAACCGCCGAGATGAATACCCGGAAGAGCGTGGCCAACATGACGATTCCGCCGCCGTCTGTGCTAAATACGAATGAAACCGCGCAATATCCTGTAAATCCGCCGATGGCTCCCCTGCCCCCTCCGCAGTCGGAAACGACAGCGCCGCCGTCCGAACCGATCAATACGATGCAGGCAAGCCAACCGGGAGGCGCCAACGTTACCGCAGGGAACATTGGAAATGAGCCGCATCCGACGAATACGGCGCCCAATTTCGATAACATGACCGCTCCACCGCTTCCCATTTCAGCGGAGAAACAGGCCGAACTTCAAAATCTTTTGTCCCAATACATGGCGAATCAACTGACACCGGAACAGTACCATGAACAACGGGCAAAGATCATGGCGGAGCCCTGACGGTTGGGTCAGCGGATTGAGATATTAATAGATCGATGCGGGCCGGGCGTTCGCGGCCCCGGGCGGGTTCAAGGTTTTTAGTGGAATTCCATTTCTATTTCCCTACACTCTTTCGATGCACGATTTTCGGTATTCAGGCAATCAGTTATTTTGCGAAGGCGTGGCGGTCTCGACGCTTGTCAAAAAATTTGGAACGCCTCTATACGTCTATTCCCAGCGCACGTTGACCGAACACTTTAAAGGCCTCGACCGCGCGCTCTCGCCGCTGGACCACCGGATTTGCTTTGGGATGAAAGCAAACTCCAATCTTTCGGTTTTGCGGACGCTGGCCAACCTTGGCAGCGGTTTCGACGTCGTCAGCGCGGGGGAGTTGCACCGGGTGATTGCGGCCGGTGGCGACCCAAAAATCTGTGTCTTCGCCGGCGTGGCCAAAACCGAGGCGGAAATTGAATTTGCCCTGCGTCAAAAGGTCTATTCGTTCAACGTCGAAAGCGAACCGGAATTGCTGCGGATCAATAAGATTGCGGCGCGCCTGAAAGTGATCGCGCCGGTCGCGGTGCGCGTGAATCCAAATGTTTCGGCCCACACCCACGCCAAAATCACCACCGGGACCTACGAAAATAAATTCGGCGTGGCATTTGAGCAAATCAAGTCCCTGTATGCCCGGGCCAGCCGCCTGAAAAATGTGCGCCTGCGCGGCCTCCAAATGCACATCGGTTCGCAAATGACCGAAGTCGGCCCCATCGAAAAGGCGGTAAAAAAAATCCTGCCGCTCGTTCAACAATTGGCGCAAACCTACGGCCTGGAATTTTTGAGCATCGGCGGGGGCATCGGTATCGTATACAACCCGGCCCTCGCGAGCGGGTCGGAAGCGTGGTGGAAATCCGCGGCCGCCAAAAAGTTGTTAACGCCCCAAACGTACGCCGCGCATTTGGTTCCGTTGCTTCAGCCGCTGGGCCTGAAAATCCTCGTTGAACCGGGCCGATTTATTTGCGGAAACGCAGGCATTTTGGTCACCCGCGTCGAATATCTCAAACGCACCGGCTCGAAGAATTTCGTCATTGTGGACGCGGCTATGAATGACCTGATCCGCCCCGCATTCTATGATGCCTATCACGAGATCGTCCCGATTTCGCGCCGGAACGGCGGCTCGATGAAAGCCGATTTGGTCGGCGGCATTTGCGAATCCGGAGACTTTTTCGCCAAAGACCGAGCCCTGCCGAAAGTGGCGGAAGGCGATTACCTGGCCCTTTTGTCCGCGGGCGCTTACAGCTTTACCATGGCCTCCAATTACAACACGCGGCCCCTCGCGGCTGAGGTGCTGGTGAATGGCAAAAATGTCGCCGTCGTCCGGGAGCGGCAACCCATTGCCGAAACGTGGGCCGGCGAGACCCTCGCGCCCTGGCTTGCGCGGTGATTCGTTTTGAACGGCAATGCCGTCATTGAAATCCAACGTTGAATGAAACCGTTTCCTCTTCTGCTCGGCGCCACGCTCGCCGTGTCAGTCCTTCAGTTTTCCGCGCCGGCGCAGGCGCAGCCGACGCCGCGCCGCGCGAATATTATTCTCATTGTTGCGGACGGCCTGGCGGCGGGGGATTTGAGCTGTTACGGCCAGGATCAGTTTCAAACGCCCCACATTGACCAGCTTGCCGCCGGAGGAATCCGCTTCACCAATTATTTCGCCGGCAGCCTCGCGGGCGCGCCCGCCCGGGCCGCCCTGATGCTCGGCAAAGATACTTCCCGCCTGCCCGACGCGGATTTTGCCCTCACCTCCTCCGACGTCACGGTCGCCCAACTCCTTAAAAATTCCAGTTACAACACGTGCCTGATCGGGGAATGGAATCTCGGGGATGAACATTCGCAGGGCGCGCCGTGGCTGCAGGGCTTCAGCGAGTTCGCCGGATACTTCGATCCCGCCGACGCGCGGAACGTCTATCCCGACTACCTTTGGAAATACGACGAGACCTATCATCCGGGCGA
Source organism: Verrucomicrobiia bacterium (assembly GCA_035945915.1). GTDB lineage: Bacteria > Verrucomicrobiota > Verrucomicrobiia > Limisphaerales > UBA11358 > UBA11358. Next base: position 4,805 of record DASYZW010000630.1, read on the forward strand.
ATCCCAGCCCGAAGTATTTAACGGCACCGAAATGCTTTACGACAACACCGGCGGAAAGAAACGAATGTATATGCCGGACACATTCGTGCAATGGGCCATCAACTACGCGCAGGAAAATGTGCCGGACCGGTTTAATCAACATAAGCCCTTCTTTATTGCGATAGACGAAACCATCCCGGGAAATGGCAACCGCGAAGTGCCCTCGCAGGCGCCGTATTCCGAAGAACCCTGGCCACCGGCCGAACGGAATCGCGCCGCGACGATCGGACGCCTTGACGATGATATTGGCAAACTGCTGGACCAATTGACGGCCCTGGGCGAAAGCAGTAACACGGTCATTTTCCTCACCAGCGATACCGTTCCCCAAAAGGGCGATGGGGTTGACCCGAAATTTTTCCGGGAAAACTCCGGACCGGACGACTTGCACGTTCCATTTATTGCCTATTGGCCCGGCACCATTCCCGCCGGCCGCGTCAGTGGCATTCAGTGTTCCGCGAGAGACTTCCTCCCAACGGCCGCCGCCCTTGCTCTCGCGCAAACTCCGAAAGATGTCGAGGGCACTTCGCTGCTTCCGGTTATCCTTGGGAGAACATCCGGAACGAAGTAAGAGTGTCTGGCGTGTAACGGGTCTTTCGGCTTTCCGACAGCTCAATTCAAAATCAGGACCATCCTGTCTATTGGCTTTGGATGGGTGCGCTGAAACTGCGTTCGTGCTCGACTTTTTGGACTTCGATGACGACCCAGATAATGGCCGCCACCAGAAATACGATCACCGCCGCCAGCACGTACCGGGGCCATTTGTATTGCGGCTTTTCTTCCATCATTGGTTAATCCTACCCAACGGGGTCAGCCGCTTCAACGCTTTAACATTTGGCGGGAGGATTACTG
>DASYZW010000631.1:0-7335 GCA_035945915.1 Verrucomicrobiia bacterium
CAGCGGTTGACCGGATTGCTGGATCGTCCGCCGCTGATGGTTGCGCCGTACGACGCCGAACTGTTCGGGCATTGGTGGCATGAAGGCGTGGACTTTCTTAATTTCTTCGCGCGAAAACTCGTTCACGACCAGAAAATCGTCGAACTCATTACCCCGGCCGAATATTTGCGACGGCATCCGACAAATCAAATCGCCACGCCCAGCGGCTCAACGTGGGGCGAGGAAGGATATTTGCGCGCCTGGCTAAATGACAAAAACGAATGGATCGTACCCCATTTGCAGATTGCCCAGGACCGAATGAGCGAAATGGCCGCCGAATTTCAAAAGCCGCAGCCCCAGGGTTCGGCCCACAGGAGCTCGAAAGCTGAAGAGCTTAAATTCAGGGCGTTGCGGCAGGCCGCGCGGGAATTGTTGCTTGCGCAGTCCAGCGATTGGCCGTTCATTTTGCGGGCCGACACCAGCCCGGATTACGCGCGGCGCCGTGTTAAGGAGCATCTGCTGCGATTTATCGCCCTGCACGACCAACTGACTTCCACGAGCATCGACGAAAAATGGCTGCAGGAGGTTGAATCGCGGGACAATATTTTTCCCGAAGCAAGCTGGCAATACTGGGCATAATGCCTGACGTGGCGCGGATGATGCCAGGTCCACGGGCGGGCCATCTTTAGTTTATTTTCTCCGCCACTTTTATCTTAAACATGCGCTTTTTCATCCAGCGCACGGCAATCAAATCATAAAACGACGCAAATAATCGGTTCCACAGGCCATAATGGCTGGTGCCGGCGAAACGGGGGCGGCTGGAGATGGGAATTTCTGTGACGGAAAATCCCTCCATTTTAATCAACGTCGGCATGAACCGGTGCATTCCCTTGAAGAATTTCAAATCGGCGATGCATTCGCGTTTGAAAGCACGGTAACAGCAGCCGGCGTCGGTAATATTTTCGCCGGACAACTTGTTGCGGACCCAATTGGCGATTCGGGAGGAAATGACTTTCACAAAAGTATCTGATTGCGAGCGCATGGCCACGCGGGAACCGCAAACGCAATCGTAATACTTGAGCGCCTCCAGGAATTTCGGCAGGTCTTTGGGATCATTCTGTAAATCGGCATCCAGCGTGACGATGTATTCGCCGCGGGCGGCTTTCATGGCGGCCCACGCGGCCGCTGAACCGCCGGAGTTCACCGCCAGCCGCAATGCGCGCACGCGAGCGTCTGCCGCGGCATATTCTTTCAAAATTTCCCAGGATTTATCGGAGCTGCGATCGTCGGTAATCAGGATTTCGTAGGAAATGTTTAACGGTTCAACGACCGCGCGGATGGCCTTAATCAGTTCGGGCAAATTGCCTTCCTCGTTGTAAGCGGGAATGGCGAAACTGATTTCCGGAGTCAATTCGTTCGGCATGTAAACCCGTTAGTGTGGCTATTTTATAGCTCATCAGCCAGATTATTTTTGCGGGCGCGGCGTATCATGGCCCTCCGGAACGGCTGTGGTTTTAACGCGGAACGAACCTTGCGCTTTCGCCAATCCGTAGGTAAAACAAATTTCATGAGCGCGACAAACTCGGAATTACTTCGGGCGGTGGAATTGGCCGTGGCCGGCAAGTGGGACGCCGCGCACCAAATTGTCCAGCAATACGAAGATGGAACGGCTGCATGGATTCATGCCGTGTTGCACAAAATCGAAGGGGATTCGGGCAACAGCCGCTATTGGTATCGCCGCGCCGACCGGCTCGATCGCGTGAATGAAGAGCCTCAGGCGGAATGGACGGCGATCCAGACTGCGCTTCGTTCAGGTGAGAAGGAGTGAACCGCTCAAGCGTCAACCGCCGAACCGGGACGCCACCATTTTGGTTTGCCCTTCGGGGCGAACTGCTCGAAACAATACCGCGGTTCCCTGGGCGATTGGCGGATACTCATGCAGCGCGTGGGCCGAACACGATGAGGCAAAATAGCCGTAATTCCTCGCTTGCGTCGTGGAGTGCGGCGGCTGTGACGCCGCTTTGATCGCGCCGATCGCGTCCCAAACCCCAGGCCACGCGCAGTCCAGCAAATTGAACGGAGGCAAACCCGTTTCAAGGTTTTAACGACTAACTAAATATGCGCGAAAATTTGTGGATTAATCTTCTCAATTGTCACACTAAACCGATTTGAAAATTGATAGCTGCTGGTTTAGTCTATCGGCGCCAGGGTTTAACACTATGCAATGGATTGACATTCTCGTCGGGACGATTTTGCTGCTGTTTGGGCGCCGGTTGTTCTGGTTGTTCGTGGGTTGTATCGGGTTCATTGTCGGATTCGATATTGCCGGCGGCCTTCTCCAGGGACAGCCTCAATGGATCATTTTCCTGATCGCTGTGGGCGTGGGATTGGTTGGGGCAATTGCGGCCGTTTTCCTCGAACGCCTGTTTGTGGGTATCGCCGGGTTTTTCGCCGGGGGATACTTTCTTTCGACCGCCGCTTTAAATTTGCTGCACAGCCATTCACAGTCGGTGCAATGGATTGCGTACGTGATTGGCGGAATTATTGGGGCGGTCCTGACGATGACGTTGCTCGATCCGGCACTGATTATTCTATCATCGCTCGCGGGAGCTACGACGATTTCTCAAAATGTGCCAATGAATCAATCAAACAAGGACATTCTTTTCATCGCCCTCGTCGTCGTTGGGATCATTGTCCAGGCGATTCAGTATCGGCCCGCCAGGAAGCCGCCGGAAACGCAGCGAACACAGTGAACCGGGCTCCGCGTGGGTCGAGTGAAGCCGGCGCGGTAATGAATTGCCCCGTCAGTTTGGCTTAATTTTGACGCTCACTTCCATTTTGCGGTCGGTCGTGCCTTTGTAGTTGCCGGTAACCGGAGGAACGTCGGCGTAATCGCGGCCGACAGCGATTTTGACATAGTTATCGTCGATCTGGCGGTTGTGGGTGGGGTCAAGACCGCACCAGCCGATGCCTGGGACCAAAGCTTCCATCCAGGCATGCGTGGCGCTGGCGGTTTCGGTGGCGAGATAACCGCTGACGTAAAGAGCGGGGATTTTGAGCGCGCGACAGAGGCCGATCATGGCATGGGCAAAGTCCTGGCACACACCGCGCTTGTCGCGCAGCACGTCGCTCATGTGCGTGTGAACGTGCGTGGATTTGGACTCATATTTGACGTGGGCATGGATGAAATGCATGATGGCCAGGACCGCCTGCCAGGTGTCCGTGGCTTCATGCGCCGCATCCAGGGCGAGCCGCCATGATTGCGGGGATAAGTCCACAAAGCGGCTTTCCTGAAGAAAATCGAAAATGCGCGGTTCGCGCGCCGCTTCACCGATGCGGGCCAGTGGAAACGGCGTTTCGGATTCCGGACCCGGCCGGCGGGGGAAGGTGGTCACATGCAGCAGGCTTTCAACGAGCAAGGTCGTATGGGGCTCGGGTATTTCAAAATGATGGACGATGTTGGAGTAGAAATCGCGATGATGACGCAATCGGGTGGCCGGCAAAATTTTTAAAAGGAAATCATTGACGACCTGCGAATCATCGGACACCGGGTGGAGGCGGACTTCGTTGAAACTTTCTGATACCGGAGAAGCATACGCGTATTCGGTTCGATGGTTGATTTCCCATTTCATGGATATTTATTCGCCCAATTCTTCAACGTCCACGGAAACTTTGACTTCGTGCTGGCCGCCGCCGGTAAGGACGCCGGCGACGGGGCTGACGTCGCTAAAGTCGCGGCCATAGGCGACCGCAATGTGTTCTTCGGAAACCTGGAGGTTGTTTGTGGGATCGAAATCTTTCCAGCCGTTGCAAGTGCAGAACACCGAGATCCAGGCGTGGGAAGCATCCGCCCCGACCAGTTTTTCTTTGCCTTCGGGCGGCCGCGTCCGCAGATAGCCGCTGACGTAGCGGGCGGGCAATCCGAGCGAGCGCAGGCACGCAATGCTCAGATGGGCGAAGTCCTGGCAAACGCCGCGCCGCTTTTCCATCACTTCCTCCAAGGGTGTAATTATGGTCGTAGCCTTGGAATCATATTTAAAATCCTTGAAGATGCGGCGGGTCAGGTCCATGACGCCTTCCAGCAACGGCCGGCCGGCGGGAAAGCTTTCACGGGCGTAATCGGCCAGTTCCAACGAGGCGCGCACGTGCGGCGAGTCGAAAACAAATTGGTAGGGCGAAATTACTTCCGGCGCGACAGGATCGCGAAACAGTTTTCCCACTTCCTCCCAGGGCAACGATTTCCCGGGCGGAGCGATTTCCCGGGCGCGAACCTGGACCCGGCTGGACGCGGTGATTTCCAGGCGCTGATGAATTTCCTGGACGCTGAAAAAGCAGAGTTGATTGCCAAAATAATCGGCGCGCGCTTTGCGCAGGACCGGTTGCGGGGCAATTTTCAGGGAAAATCTCTCGGGCGTTTGCGCCGGGGTCGGCCGCGGTTCCAGGCGCGCGACGTGGTGCGACACCGCCACGGGCGCGGCGTACTCGTAGGTGGTGCGATGCGTGATGGCGTAATTCATGGCCTGACCTCGCGTCCGGTGCTGGATATGGCTGAATGCGCGAAATAACTCGCGGCGATGGCGTCGGACAGTTTAGGCAAATCCCGGAGCGTCTGCTGAATGAGCCGTCCGGTTTTGCTGCCAGGCAGGCTTTCTTTGAAACCGGCCAGTTCGCGGGTGTCGCCGCGTTCCAGGCGCGCGCGGCAATTGTTCAGGATTTCGCGTCCAGCCGAATCGCGTTCCTGGGGCAGCCGTTCAAAATGCTGGACCAATTGATGAATCTGAAACAAAACGGCGCGCGGGTTCCGGTCGTCGAGCAGAATCAAATCCGCAACTGCGGCCAGTTGCGGGAGCAGGTTATATCGCGACCGATACGTAATGGAACTGTCGGCGACTTCGAGCACGGCTTCAAGCAGGCTATGGTTTTCAGCGTCGGGTGCGGCGAGCACCGAGTGCAGCAGGGTGGACAGGTAAATGGCGCGTTCAATTCGCAGGCCCATGTCGATGAATCGCCAGGCTTGCGCGCGGGTCATGTTTTCGCGGGCAAGGCCGTGAAAAGCAGCTACCCCATCCAATATATCGTCGAGAACTCGAACGGCATCGCCCGCAAGCATGACGGCGCCTTGAGTGTCCGGAATTTCAGCCGGATGCGAGGACGTTTCCTCTTCCGCCTTCGGTGAGGCTGCGATGGTATGGCGGGCAGTCCAGCCGGTGCGGTTGGGAGCGAGGCGGTCGTTGAGCTTGCTGATGACCCGCCATAAATCGTACGAGGTGCGGTCACGAACCTGGGAGGCCAGCCGAAATAAATTGGCGACGATGCCGCACAAACTTCCGGCCTGGTCCGGGTCGAAAATCGCCGCCAGGAGCTCCGCTTCGAACGCTTCGGGATTCTGGCTTAATTCGGGGTCGTCGAGGATGGCGGGCAATTGGCCCTGGATTTCGAGAGTGCGAAGCAGGGGAGCGAGCGCCGGAAACGCGCCCCCCGTGCGTTCGGGGTTGAACCGGCGTAAGGCGGTACGGAGCAGGCGCGCGGTGGCATCGGCGCGCTCCGAATAGCGGCCGAGCCAAAAGAAATTGTCCGCGAGCCGTGAAGGCAGATTATTTCCGGTTCGTCTCAGTTCGAACGTGACGCCCGCCTTGTGCAGCAGAGTGGTCTCTTCGACGGGTAAATCGGAGATCACCCATGTGTCCTTGCTGCTGCCGCCGTGCTGCATGGAAATGAATTTTCCGCCGGGATCCGGAGAGACGCGGGCAAGTCCGCCGGGCATCACGCTGTAACCGCCGCCGGGCCGCGCAACGAGGAATACGCGGAGGGCAAACGGGCGGGGCGCAAGTTTATCATCCAGACAGGGGGCGGTGGAGAATTCGACGTGTTCCTGGGCTACGAACAAGTCAGGATCGAATTCGACGCGCTTTTTGAGTTCATCGGCGCGGAAATTGAATTGGCCGGTTGCGGCGAAGGCCGGCTTGAGGACCAGGGTTTCCAAATGCTCCAGCACGTATTTGCGCGCCGACTCCTGTCCGCACCACCACGTGGCGACGGACGGCAGTTTTAATTCCTCACCCAGGATATGGCGGCACAGGCCGGGCAAAAATGCCATGAAGGCGGGGCTTTGGACGAGACCGCTTCCGGGCGCATTTGCGATTGCGACGTTGCCCGCGCGAAGGGCTTCGATCAGGCCCGGCACGCCAAGCATGGAATCGTTGCGCAGTTCGAGCGGATCGCAGAAATTATCATCGACCCGGCGCAGGATCACGTCCACCCGTTCGAGGCCGTTCAGCGTTTTCAGGAAAACGATGTCGTCGCGCACGGAAAGGTCCTGGCCTTCCACGAGCATATAGCCGAGGTAACGGGCAAGATAAGCCTGTTCGAAATACGTTTCGTTGTGGGGACCGGGAGTGAGCATGACGATGCGCGTATTGGTGTGGCGCGGCGCAATTTGCTCGAGGGAGTCCTGGACGTCGCGGAAAAAACCCGCGAGGCGTTGCACATTATTTTCTCGAAACGATTCAGGAAAGCTGCGCGAGGTGACGAGCCGGTTTGCCAGGGCGTAGCCCGCGCCGGTGGGGATTTGCGTCCGGTCGGATACGACCCACCAGCGGCCGTCAGGCGAGCGAGCGAGATCCGCGGCGTAAAAGTGCAGGTACACGTCATTGGCCGCCCGAATTCCATGGCAGGGACGCAGGAAGTCCGGTTGCGCGAAGACGAGGGCCGGGGCGAGCCAGCGTGAACGAATCAGCTCCTGTTGCGTATAGCAATCGGCCAGAATTTTATTGAGGAGGGTCGCGCGCTGAATCAAGCCCGCTTCGAGCGCCCGCCATTCATCCGACGCCAGGACCAGGGGAATCGGGTCCATTTGCCAGGGGCGTTCCATGCCACGGGGATCGCCATAGACATTATAGTAGATGCCCTGTTCGTGGATGAATTGCACACAGCTCTCGCGCCGGCGCTTCAGTTCAGCGTCACCGAGATGCTCGAGCGTCTCGAACAATTTAGTGTAATGAGGCCGAATTTGGCCATCGGCAGACATCAATTCATCGAAAGCCGATTCCGTCCGGGGATAGTGTTCCAGCGACATTGGCTCGGTTGAAATTTCTTGCATCGGATGAATCGAAGCCGTTTACCGTCAATTTATTTGAGGGCGGTGATTAGTTTGCAGGCGCTTCGACCTTCCGGAAACGGGCATTCACAGGACCCGGCATAGTCTGGATTTGGCAAAATGATCATGAGGATAGGGTCACGCATTTCTCAAATCGAGTGTGAATGGGAAATCCGGATTCAGTTTAATGGGCGGCGTTGAAATTTTTCCTGAAGTGTGGCCGTGCCGGAAAAAGCGGGACAACCGCCGCGATTCGGCTT
>DASYZW010000632.1:0-1638 GCA_035945915.1 Verrucomicrobiia bacterium
CGCCACCTCGTACCGTGACACTTCCGGCTGAAAGAGCGACGCCGTTAATGTGGATTCCCAGTTCCGTCGGTAATCCGCCCAATCATGGTTGGGGTTGTCCTCCACGGGATCGTTCAAATACCACACGCTGCGACCGGTTGAGCGGACAAGATTTTGCATGACGCCATATTCCAAAAACGCCGTTTCGAAAGTGCGTTCCTTGAATTCGCCGTGGTACATGTTGGGCGTGCGCGAAGTTCCGGTCCATACCTGGGCAATGTAACCGTCGCAGCCATTCAACCGCGCGAGGCTGGATTCCGGGCTGACAATTCTCCAATGGGAATAGTTCAACAGGCTGTGAGTCGGCACGTAGCACTGGACGTGCCGCCCAGTCCGTTTGTTGAATTCCTGCACGTGATCGAAAACCTGCTGCAACAAACGGCGATAGAGAAAATACTTGAGCTTCGAAGCCCTCCAGGCGGCGTCCACGGAACTGTCCGGCGGTTGCCAGTCCTCGTCATAGTAACTGCGCCATTCGCGTTTGAATCCTTCGGAGTAGCCGTTTTTTACCCAGAATTCCGGTTCCTCCAGATAAATCGCCTCCACGCCCGCATCCAGCGCGCGCTGAATACCCTCGCACAGGTAATTTCCAAAGTTTGTGCTGGGGCACATGTAATAGACATCGCCGCCATGGGAATCAAGCGTGCCGTTTCGGTCCGTCTGTACCTCATCCACGTGATTCGAACCGTCATACTTTCCGTAGAGGTAATCCTGATACCCGCCCCACGCTGATCCGGTCATCATCTGCACGTGATAGCCGTGCGCGCGCCACCCGGCAATTCTCCGCGGCAAATTTTTGATGCCATAAACGATCGCCACGTCCGCGCCAATGTCCCCTTCGCCGCTAAATGGCCCGCCGGTTTGAAAGCAAGTTCGCTCGTTGATTACATTGGTGAAGTTGCTATTGACCGCGCCGCCAATAGCAGAAGTGGAAAGTGCAACCAGAAAGAGAAGCCCTATGAAATAACGCATGGAAGGTTTCGAGCTTGTCTTTTACCTCCCGAACATCCCCGGCAGTCCGCCGCCCATGCGCGCCGCCATTTTCTGAAATTTGCCCATTTTTTTCATCATCTGTTGCATCTGAAAAAACCGGTTCAACATCGTGTTCAGTTCCGTGACGCTGACGCCGCTGCCGGCGGCGATCCGGCGTCGCCGGCTGGCGTTTAAAATTTGCGGGGTGAGCCGTTCCTTGCGTGTCATGGCGCAAACCATTCCTTCCATGCGCTTGAATTCCTTTTCCTGTTTTGTAATGTCCACCTGCTTGAGCGCTTCCGAGCCGCCCGGCAGCATTTTCAGAATGCTTTCCAGCGGCCCCAGTTTTTTCATGGCGCGCAATTGCTCCAGGAAATCTTCGAGGGTGAACTCGCCTTTGCGCATTTTCTCCTCGAGACGTTTGGCGTCTTCTTCGCTCACGGCCTCGGCCGCCTTCTCGACGAGGCTTACGACGTCACCCATGCCGAGGATCCGCGACGCCATTCGCTCCGGATCGAAGGGCTCGAGAGCCTCGGTCTTCTCCCCGACACCCAGAAAGACGATCGGCTTGCCCGTGACCTGCCGCACCGACAGCGCCGCCCCGCCGCGGGCGTCGCCGTCGAGCTT
>DASYZW010000633.1:0-1952 GCA_035945915.1 Verrucomicrobiia bacterium
CGATATCGTTTTTACTGTTGAACGTTGATATTTTTTATCTGTGTCAGCTACCCTAAAATCCCTTCGCGCACTCTCCGACCCCACGCGGCTGCGCATAGTCGCGCTGTTGGAGCGCGGTGAATTGTCGGTGGCTGAGCTTCAAGAAATTACGCGGCTGGGGCAGTCTCGCATTTCGACGCATCTTGGCCTGCTGCAGGAATCGGACCTCGTCCAGTCGCGGCGCGAGGGTAAACGGGCGTTTTACAAGCTGAACGACCAGGCCGACGCGACGACGCGCGAATTCATCCAGGTCGCCATCCGCGGCGCGAAAGAATTGCCGGAGCATTCGGGCGATCAAATCAATTTGAAACGGGTGCTGAACCGCCGGCGCGAGCAGGCGGAGGTGTATTTCAACCAGATCGCCGGCCGTTTTGACCGGGTTTATGGACCGGGGCGCTCATGGCAAGCGTTCGGCCATTTGCTGTTGAGGGTTTTGCCGCCGCTGGTGGTCGCTGATTTGGGCGCGGGCGAAGGCCTGTTGAGCGAGCTCCTGGCGAGAAGGTGCAAAAAGGTCATTGCGGTGGATAATTCGGAAAAAATCGTGGATTTCGGCAAATCAAAGGCCAAGAAGAACGGCCTGAAAAACCTGGAGTTCCGGCTGGGCAATTTGCAAAATCCGCCGATCGACGCCGACAGTGTTGACCTCGTGGTATTAAGCCAGGCGTTGCATCATGCGGAAGTCCCCGGCGAGGCGATTGCCGCCGCCCACAAAATCCTGAAGCCCGGGGGGCAGATCATGATCCTGGATTTGCTGCAGCACCATTTTGATAAGGCGCGCGAACTTTATGGCGACCGTTGGCTGGGGTTTGCCGAGAGCGATCTGCACCATTGGCTGGAAAATGCCGGATTCAAAAAAATTGAAATTACCGTCGTGGCGCGGGAGGAGCAGTCGCCGCATTTCCAGACGATTCTCGCCGGCGCGGAAAAAGCGTAGGGATTTTTGATTTACGATTTGAGATTTACACGGTGTCGTGGTCTTTTCGACGTCAAGCTTGAGCTATCGGCTTGCCGGACGTTTCGTTTCTTAGTTACTCTCGAATTGCATGAATGCGGGACCCTTGCTTGATTCCATCGCAGCGGCGCTTACCGAAGCCCGCCTGGAGGCGATCCTTATCGGCAATGCTGCAGCAGCCATTCATGGAGCGCCGGTCACCACCGTAGACTTCGATTTCATGTTTCGCAGCACGCCGGGGAACCTGGCGAAACTGAAAAAATTTGCCGCAAAATTGGACGCCGTAATTCTTCGTCCGTATTATCCTGTTTCGTCATTATACCGGGTAATGAACGACGACCGCGGCTTACAGGTAGATTTTATGCCCCTGATTCACGGGGTTAAGTCCTTTAACAGCTTGCGATCTCGCTCATCGAGGATAGAGTTGTCCGGACACCAGGTTTGGGTTGCCGCTCTTGCGGATATTGTCATCAGCAAACGCGCCGCCGGGCGGCCGCGGGATAAAGCAGTGCTGGAGATTTTGGAGAAAACGTTGAATGAAAAAGGCAAAGAGCCATCAAAAACGCAAGGCCGCACTGGCGGCGCTTCGCGCTGAAAGCGAGCGGGCGGAATTGGATTTAATTCGCCGCCGGCTGGCGTTGCCGATCGAGAAACGGCTTAACTTTCTGCGGGTGCGGCTTCCGGGCGGCGGATCGCGCTTATGACGCCACGACATTCACCAGCTTCTTTGGCACAATAATAACCTTCTTAATGGCTTTTCCCTCCAGCAACGGTTTCACTTTTTCGGATGCCAGGGCGGCAGCCTGGATGGCCGCGTTCTCGGCATCGGCGGCCACTTTGATGACGTCGCGCAATTTGCCGTTTATTTGCACCGGAATTTCAATTTCAGTTTCCACGAGCAACGCAGGATCAAAATCAGGCCAGGGTGAATAGGCTAGATTGCCAGACGGCCGACGGTTGA
>DASYZW010000634.1:0-3533 GCA_035945915.1 Verrucomicrobiia bacterium
GGAAACGACCGGAATCAAACCCAGGACACAGAAAGCAATCTTCAATTTCATAGTGTTTCATCCTTTCAGGCCAAAGGGTCAGCTACCGATGAAACTCTCCCCCCAAATTGCTCCCGCTGGCCCTTGATTTGGGACCAAATTGGGCAGACGATCAAATGAACTTTTCTGAACTAAATAAGCAAAAAAGCTTAAACAGGTCAATTCAAATTTTTTAATACACCAGAGTTTTAGATTCTGGTGGCAGCCGGCGCGGTGGCCTCTCCGGTCGTGGTGGCAGCCCGAACCAGCCGCACGGATTTGACTTTTTCAGGATTGAGTGTCACACTGAGACACATGAAGATGGTATCGATTCGAGAACTCCATGCGAAAACCGGCAAGTTGGTGCGCGATGCGTCGCGGCACGGACATATTTTAGTGACGGACAATGGCCGCACGATCGCGAAAATCATCCCGGAAACAAATGGGGCCGGCGCTCCTTACTTCGCCCAGCGTAACGCTTCGAAAGCATTCTCCAAGTTGGATGCCAGCGGAAAGACTGGCAGAGGCATCGACGTCACGCAGTTGATTTCCGAGAACCGGGAGGACCGGATTTAATGCTTTATTTTGATACCAGTTATTTGGTGCGGTTGTACACGAAGGATCACGGCTGGGAAAAGGTGCGAGAGCTTGCCGGCACCGACAGCCTTTCCTGTTGCATCCACGGGCAGGCAGAAATCATCGCGGCATTTCATCGAAAATTCAGGGAAGGCATTCTCATCCGGAAAGAGCTGGCAACGTTATTGATGGAATTCGACAGGGATTCCAATGCCGGTGCTTATCGCTGGCTCCCGTTGTCTCCTGCCGTCGTGGATCGGGTTGCGTCCACCTTTGCCCGCTTGCCTGCCACAGTCCCATTGCGCGCGGCTGATGCGATACACCTGGCATGTACGGCCGATGCCGGCTTTTCCAGGATCTATTCCAACGATACCCGCCTTTTGACCGCAGCCTCTCATTTCGGGTTAACCGGGGAAAATATCATTTAGCGCGAACCTGATTTTCCGTCCCACTACATCTCCGTCGCGGCTACAACAGCATGGCAGGACGATCGGCAGCCGGAGCAAAGAAAAAAACGGGCGTGTCGGGGGTTATGAATGAAGGGCAAACGCATTAAGCGCTCAACGACCGTTCACGTCTCGAAAGCGATTGGCCGCGGCAAACAAATTCACTCCACCGTCACGCTCTTGGCCAGGTTCCTGGGCTTGTCGACGTCACAGCCGCGTTCCAGGGCGATATAATATGCGAGCAGTTGCAGCGGCACGGCGGCGAGGATCGGGTACAGTTGTTCCGCCGTTTTTGGCAGGTAGATGACGTCGTTCGCCGTTTTCTTTATTTGGCGGTCGCCTTCGGTGGCCAGGGCGATGACCGGGCCTTTGCGCGCGCGAATCATCGCCAGGTTCGCGACGGTTTTTTCGTACATGGCGTCCCGGGGCGTGAGAAAGACCGTCGGGGTTTTTGAATCGATCAAGGCAATCGGGCCGTGTTTCATTTCGGCCGCGGAGTAGCCTTCGGCATGCACGTAGGAAATCTCTTTGAGCTTAAGCGCCCCTTCGAGCGCAATGGGAAACATCCGGCCCCGGCCAAGGAAAAAGAAATCGCCGGCCTTGGCGTACTTGCGGGCGAGCTTTTTTAAGGCCGCGGTTTGCGCCAGGAGATGTTCCACCTGGCGGGGCAAGGCTTCGAGCGCGCGCAGGAGTTGCAACGCGGGACCGGCCGCAAGGTTCCGCATCCGGCCCAAATGAATCGCGAGCAACGACAAAACAACGAGGGTCGAGACAAACGCCTTGGTCGAAGCCACGGCGATTTCCGGCCCGGCATGCATGTAAATGCCGCCGTCGGCCTCGCGCGCGATGGCACTGCCGACGACGTTGACGATGGCGAGCGCCTTGCGTCCGCGCCGTTTCGCCTCGCGCAGCGCGGCGAGGGTGTCCGCGGTTTCGCCGGATTGCGAAAGGGCGAGCAGCACGGTGTTTCGTTCGAGCGGCGCGTTGCGATAACAAAACTCGTGCGCAAATTCCACCTCGACGGGAATGCCGGCCAGTTCTTCGATGAGATATTCCCCGGCCAATGCCGCGTGCCAGCTCGTGCCGCTGGCGGCGATGATGATGCGGTTGATCGAATGCAATTCCCTGTCGGTAAGGTTCAGTCCGCCGAATTTTGCCGTCGCGTTCTTGAAGTCCAACCGCCCGCGCAAGGCGTTCTCGATCGTGCGCGGCTGCTCGAGAATTTCTTTGAGCATGAAATGCGCGTGGTCCCCGCGCGCGGCGTCCTCGCGGCTGAACTCCAGCCGCGTGATTTGAGTTTTGGCGGTTTCCGCGCCCAAGTTCAGGACGTCGAACCGGCCCGCGGTGACGGTCGCCACGTCATAATCGTTCAGGTAAACGACCTTTCGCGTGTGCGCGACAATCGCGTTGGCGTCGCTGGCCAGGAAATGTTCGCCCTTGCCGATGCCGATGATGAGCGGTGAACCGCGGCGCGCCCCGATGATCGTGCCCGGCACATCGGCGCAAATGACGGCGATGCCGTAGGTCCCGATTACGTCGCGCAACGCCTGGCAGACCGCCTGGGTCAGAACGTTATTGTTCGCCGCGGCCCGCTTTTTGGCTTTTTCATAATAATCGCCGATCAAATGCGCGAGCGCTTCGGTATCGGTATCCGACTTAAATTGATGGCCCTCACGCGTGAGGCGGGTCTTGAGGGCGTCGTAGTTTTCAATGACGCCGTTGTGGACCACGGCGATGCGGCCGGAGGTATCCACGTGCGGATGACAATTTTTATCCGACGGGACGCCGTGGGTGGCCCAGCGGGTGTGCCCGATGCCGAGATTGCCGGAGACCGGGTTATCATCGAGAAACGCGGCCAGGCCGGCATCGATTTTTCCCATTTTTTTTCGGACCAGCAGGCCGGCTTCGCGCAGCACGGCCACGCCGGCGCTGTCATAGCCGCGATACTCGAGTCGTCGCAAGCCTTCGAGAAGGATTGGCGATGCAGGTTTCTTTCCGACGTATCCGATAATGCCGCACATAAATTGCCTTGTCGCGCGCTGGGCGAATAAATTCGCATTATTGTTATGTTTTTGGGCGTAAAAGCCAGCCCGGAAATCGCGAAGGGGTGTGTAGCAGCGCATCAGTCAGAGACTCCTCACGTCGTCACCTACCGAGAAATTATTGGATTCGGTTGGAGTCGAGGTTCACGAGATTTTAATCAAATCGAAATCACGACGGTCGAACAGAAGGAATGAGTCAGAGACTCCTCACGCCGTCACCTACGGAGAAATTCTTGGATTCGGTTCAGCCCGATGTAAGGGCGGGGAGTGGTGGCAGCACCGGCAATCGGCGCGCGGTCGCTACCTGGGAAAATTTCGAGAGGATGCGAGGGTAACGGCGTTTTTGATTTTTTATTTAGCCGTTTTGGGTGAAACTCTGCCTCATGTCACTTCCGGTCATCACTGTGGCGCAAATGCGCGAATGGGAAAAGGCAACGTGGGCCACCGGCCA
>DASYZW010000635.1:0-6344 GCA_035945915.1 Verrucomicrobiia bacterium
CTTCTCGAATACGGCTTTTTCAACTTTCGCTGTTTCGTCCGGCCATCCAGCAAGCTCGATCAGCTTAAAAAAGTAATGGCTTCGAGTTCAAACCAATGGCAAGTCGAACTGATTAGCGGCGACTTGCTTTCGCGCGAAGATTGCCGGAGAGCGGCGCAAGGAGTTTCAATCATAATCCATTTGGCGGCCGGGTTTGATAAAAGTTTTGCGGGCGCGTTTATGAATTCCGTGCTGACAACGCGAAACCTGATTGAAGCCTTTCTGGAACTGGGCCAGCCGAAGCGTTTCGTGAATATAAGTTCCTTCGCTGTCTATTCGAATCTGGAACTGGAACGAGGCGCCTTGCTTGATGAGAACAGCCCGCTCGAAGACGCCCCCCAGGAGCGTTACGGCGCCTACGGTTTCGGCAAGTTGAAGCAGGAGGAAATCGTACGGAAATATGGGCAAAGTCACGGGTTGCCTTATGTCATTCTCCGTCCGGGATACGTCTTTGGCCCCGGCAAATCCGAACTAAATGGGCGCGTTGGCATCAACACTTTCGGCTTCTTCATCCATCTTGGCGGTTCTAACGAATTGCCACTGACGTTCGTGGATAATTGCGCCGAGGCGATTGTTCTGGCCGCGCTGAAGCCGGGCGTTGACGGGGAAGTATTCAACGTCGTGGATGATGAAAAAATGACGAGCCGGGAATTTCTTTCCGCCTGCAAATCCGCGAAAAATTTCTTTTCCATTAGCGTACCTTACGCGCTCGCTGACTATGGCAGCCGTCTCTGGGAATGCTATTCAAAGCGCTCTCAAGGGCAGTTGCCGCCGATTTTCAACCGTCGCCGGTGTGCCGCGGAGTGGAAAGGCAATCGCTATTCGAATGAAAAACTGCATGCGCGCCTCGGCTGGAAGCCGCGCGTGAACATGCAACACGCCATGTCTTCGTTCCTGGAGCAGTTCAGATCTCCGACTTCTGACCTCTGATCTCTTCCTTCAGACATCGTACCTTTGTCACCTGACCTCCTTCCTCTCATGCTCAAAATTGCGATCATTGGATGCGGAAAGATTGCTGACCAGCATGTCCTGGCAATTCGCCGCATTCCCAACTGCCAGATTGTCGCCGCGTGTGACCGGGAAGAGCTCATGGCGGGTCAAATCGCCGAGCGTTTCAAAATCGCCGGAGTCTTCTCGGATGCCCAGGAGATGTTGCGGGCTGCGCGTCCTGACGTTGTCCATATCACCACTCCACCACAGGGACATTTCAGCCTGGCAAAACAATGCCTCGAAGCCGGTAGCCACGTTTATTTGGAGAAGCCATTTACGGTTACCGCGCCAGAAGCAGAAGAATTGATTCGAATTGCCGAAAAATGCGGCCTGAAAATCACGGCTGGACATAATTATCTGTTTACCCTGGAAATGCTGAGAATGCGCCAACTGGTAGCTGCCGGCTTTTTGGGTGGCAGGCCAGTGCATCTGGAGAGTCATTGGGCGTATCATCTTAACGACGCAACCTATGTAGGACCTTTGCTGGGCAACCGCGATCATTGGGTTCGCCAATTACCAGGAAAGCTCTTTCACAATCTCATCAGTCACGGTGTTGCCAGGCTTGCCGAGTTTCTGGGTGATGACCTTGCCGAAATCACGGCATCGGCCCACCAAAGCCCGCAACTCGCCGGAATGGGGGGACAGGAGGTGCTGGATGAGTTGAGAGTGATGATTCGGGACCGCGCTGGCACCACCGGATACTTTTGTTTTTCGACACAGATTAAACCGGGAATGCACAGCTTTCGCGTTTGCGGTCCGAAGAATTCCCTCGTGGCAGATGCGACCAGCGGCAGCCTGGTTCTCCTCGAAGGAAAGTCCTGCAAGAGCTATTTGACCTATTTTGTGCCACCGTTGCGCCTGGCACGCCAGCATTTTCGCAACGGATGGACCAATGTGACCGATTTCATGCGCAGCCGGCTGCATCAGGATGCCGGTATGAAAGAATTGATTGAACGGTTTTACCAAAGTATCCGGAGCCAAACCGCGCCACCCATTCCATATCGCGAAATTCTATTGACCGCCAGGATTATGGACGAAATTTTTGCCCAGGTTTATCCATCGCCTGAAGTGCCGCCAATTCAATTGCCGCAAGCCTCCTCAAACCGCAAGCAGACAGTCCGACCCGAGCCGCGCGCGTAAGCAAGCGACGTACTCTTTATCCGACACCGAGCCTCCGACGTCCGACATACATGAAATACGTCCTGATCAGTTCCGCCCGTAACGAGCAGGCGTTCATCACCAAAACGCTTGAATCGGTTGTCGCGCAAACTCGGTTACCTGAGCGCTGGGTCATAGTGGATGACGGCTCAACCGATGAAACCGGCGAAGTCGTGGCCCGCTACGCCGAAAAATATTCCTGGATTACTCTAATTCGTAATCCCCGACGTGAGGGGCGCAATTTTGCTTCAAAGGCCAATAACGTGAACGGCGCACTGGCCCAAATTCAGAATCTCGATTTTGAAGTCCTGGGGAATCTGGACGGTGATACGTCTTTTGGGCCTGATTACATGGAATTTCTAATGGGGAAATTTGCAGCGGATCCAAAGCTTGGGGTTGCCGGCACGCCATTTACCCAGGACGGCGGCTATGATTCGACCCGGGACAGTTTTGAGGGTGAAAATTATGTCGCCGGACCGATTCAACTCTTTCGCCGCAAATGCTGGAATGAAACCGGCGGCTACATCGCCAATCCGGGAGGTGGCGTGGACTGGATCGCGGTGGTCACCGCCCGCATGAAAGGATGGACCGTAAAATCATTTGCGGACAAGCGCTATCATCATCATCGTTCGATGGGGACAGCGGGGAAGACCGACGTCGCCGCGTTGTTTTCCTATGGTAAAAAAGATTATTGGCTTGGTAATTCACCCGTTTGGCAATTGTTTCGCGTGACCTATCGACTCGCAAAAAAACCCTATGTTGCGGGCGGCTGCGCACTATTTTCAGGTTATTGCTGGGCTGCGCTGCTGCGGATGAAACGGCCGATTTCTCCGGAATTGATGCGCTTTCACAGGGGCGAACAAAGGAAAAAGCTTAAAGCCATCTTTATTTCCCTCTTGCAATTCAAAAGCCCCGAGAACTTCCGTCTGGAGACTCAGACAAAATTACCTTGATGCAAACGAAACATGAAAATGCTTTGGCCGAGGGCAGGGTTTTGGAAGTGTTGCAAAACTTTACCAGCTGGCTTGAGAACTACGGCGAGACCTCATGGGATTTCCAGTCATATTACGCTGGTCCCATAGGAAGCCGTGCCAAGGCGCTTTACTATAAGAATAAGCTTCTCGGCACTGTCGCAGTGGCGCCAATGGTCTTCAGCGAGGCATTTTTTCCGTCGGCCAGGCGTCTATTTCACCGCAAAATGCGGTTTCCCATCGCGGGCGCGCACTATGCCATGGGATTCGCGTATCTTTACGAAGCGACCGGCGACAAAAGGCATCTTGAAAAGGCGATTCATTTCCTGGAGGTCTTGCAAAAAACGCGTTGTCCGGGGTTCAAGGAATATTGCTGGGGCTATCCGTTTGATTGGGTCACGCTGAACGGCACGATTACGACAGAGACCCCACTAATCACCACTACGCCGTACGCCTTCGAGGCGTTCCTTCAGGTCCATCAATTACAGCCGCGCGAGGAATGGCGAGACATCCTCGAATCTATCGTCCGCCACGCGATCACGGATATCAAAGACTTTAAATGGTCCGAAACAGCCAATACGTCCTCTTATACACCCTACGATAAGGGCCTTGTGGTCAACGCTTCGGCCTATCGCTCGTGTATGCTGATCAGCGCGGCGAAATTTTTGGAGCGTGAAAATTTGTTGGATATTGCGCGCGGCAATCTGAATTTTGTCCTGGAAAGCCAGAATGCCGATGGTTCATGGCCTTACGCCAAGGACGGTGTTCGCAATTTCGTGGACCAGTTTCATACGTGTTTTGTCATGAAAGCCCTGGCAAAAATTCATTCCCTCACTGGAGAGGCGCGCGTACTGGAAGCGCTGAAACGTGGCGTGGATTATTATGTAAATAACCTGTTTGCCGAAGATGGCATGCCCCGCCCCTTTTCCAAAGCGCCGCGCCTGACAGTCTATAAACGGGAGCTCTACGATTTGGCGGAATGCGTCAACTTATGCCTGCTCTTGCGGGAGCGCTTTCCGCAGCTTGAGAAAGTGCTGGAAACGGTGGTCGCCGGTGTTCTGAAAAATTGGGTCAAACCCGACGGCTCCTTCCGTTCACGAAAATTGATTTTCGGTTGGGATAATGTCCCAATGCACCGCTGGGCCCAGTCGCAGTTATTCCGCAGTCTGGCATTTTATCAGATGACAGAGATCAGAGATCTGAAGAAAGGGGACAGTGAGCAGAGGTCGGAGGTGACATGCAGATAAAATCAGTCAATGACTTGGTTGTTTACAAAGTGCTGACCTACTCGTGACGCGAAATTTTTGACAGGATTAACAGAATAAACAGGATTCCGAAATGGAAGATTAACAACTGACTGGGATTTTATCCTGTAAATCTTGTTCATCCTGTCTCAACCCCTCCGATCTCCGAAACATGTGCGGCATTTGCGGCCAAATTAAACTCACCAGCGACGAGCCCGTGGATATGGAAACCATCCGGCGAATGGCCGGGAGCATCGTCCATCGTGGTCCGGACGATGAGGGATATTTCCAGGACGGCTCGCTGGGCTTCGGTTTCCGACGACTTTCCATTATCGACCTGTCCGGGGGCCATCAGCCGATGTCCGACGCACAAAAGAACGTCTGGATTGTTTTTAATGGCGAAATTTACAATTATAAGGAACTTCGCTCCGAACTCGAAAGCCACGGCCACATCTTCCAAACCAACTCAGACACCGAGGTGATCATTTATGGATACAAACAGTGGGGCACACGCGTATTTGACCATCTGAACGGCATGTTTGGCGTGGCCATTTGGGACGTGAAACGCAAGCGCCTCATCGTCGCCCGCGATGCGATGGGTATCAAACTCATTTACTATCGCCTGGCAAACGGCGCCTTAAGCTTCGGCTCCGAAATCCGTCCGGTGCTCGCGGCGGAAAATTCCCGGCCGGCAGTCGACCCTGTGGCGCTCAATCTCTTTCTCCGTTTTCGTTACACGCCGGCGCCGCTGACCATCTTTCAGGGCATCCGCAAGTTGGCGCCCGGCACGATGCTTATCGTCGAGAACGGCCATCTTCGGGAAGAGCGCTGGTACGACTTCAGGCCCGTACCGTTTTCAAATCCCCCGGACGATCGCGAAGCCACCGAGGAATTGCTCCGTTTATATCGCGCCGCCGTCAAACGGCATCTCCTCGCTGATGTGCCCGTCGGTATCCTTCTCAGTGGTGGCCTGGATTCCGGCCTGCTGCTGGCTCTCATGAACGAGCACGGTCGCAACTGGCCCGCTTATACCGTTGGCTATGGAACGCGCTTTGCCGATGATGAACTGGCTGACGCGGCGGAAACAGCATCGATTCTCGGCGCGCGTCATACGCAGGTCCTGCTTGACCAGGCGGAGTTCGAAAAATCTCTGCCCGACATCGTCCGGTTTCTCGAAGAACCTGTCGCCGCTTCCTCCATAGTACCCATGTATTTCGTCTGCAAGCGCGCACGGCAAGATGTCAAAGTGGCCCTCATCGGCCAGGGACCGGACGAACTGTTTGGTGGTTACAATCGGCATTTGGGTATCCAATATGGAAGCTACTGGCGCGGCATGCCGAAGGGGATTCAATCGTTTGCGGCGTCAGTCGTCTCTAAACTTCCGCGCAACGAAACGCTGAAACGCGGCGTTCAATCCCTGGGGGTCTCCGACCGGCTGACGCGATATCAGGACGTGTTTTCGATCGTGCCTGCGGAAACGGTTGATGGGCTTTTTCGCGAGGCAAACGGCCACTTTCGCGGGTTAATCGAATTTCTGGAACCGTTGAAGCCGCAAATGGAGAATTTGGATGAGCTCGGTGGATTTCAACTCGTTGAAATCCGCTCCTCACTGCCTGACGAATTGTTGATGTACGCGGACAAGCTTTCCATGGCCCACAGCCTTGAAGCACGCGTGCCCTATTTGGACCGAACAGTTGTTGAATATGCCCAACGGCTGGATGCCGGATACAAGGTTCGTGGGGGTGAACGCAAGTGGCTGCATCGGCGAGTCTGCGAAAAATTCCTACCGCGCGCGGTTATGAATCGTAAAAAACGTGGCTTCGCAGTCAATGTGGTGGACGATTGGTTCAATGCCACTGCAAATGGGAAACTGACTGAACTGTTGTTGGACGAAAAGTCCTTGATGTTTTCCCTGCTGGATCCAAAGCCGGTGAAAAGCCTG
>DASYZW010000636.1:0-5641 GCA_035945915.1 Verrucomicrobiia bacterium
TTACTTGCACAAAAAGAGCTACGAAAAGGCGCGATTGTTTTTAGAAGGCCGGGATGCCGAAAACGCCGCGGGTAATTGCCGGCACGTATAGCCGGCAAAACACGGGTCAATCCGGGTAACCGGTCGGATTGCGCTTATGCCACGACCAGGCCGTGGCAACAATGTCTTCCAACCGGGGAAATTTTGGTTTCCAACCCAAATCGCGGATAGCTTTTTGGGCCGACGCCACCAATTTGGGCGAATCGCCCGGACGACGCGGCTTTTCAACGGTCGGGATATTCGTGCCAGTGACTTTTTCGCACATTGAAATGACTTGCCTCACAGAATAGCCGTCGCCATTACCCAGGTTGTAAAATCCGGTTTTGCCCGGCGCCAGACCCAACATATGCGCCTGGGCTAAATCGATAATGTGGATGTAATCACGGACGCAGGTACCATCCGGCGTGGAATAATCCGTGCCGTAGATCTCGCATTGTTTTGCCTGCCCCAACGGAACTTTTAAGACGTTCGGGATAAGGTGGGTTTCAACCCGGTGATGCTCCCCGAAGCGCTCGCTGGCGCCGGCGGCATTAAAATACCGAAAGGCGATGAATTCCAGTCCATGGATTTTTTGGTACCACTCGAGAATTTTTTCGAACATTAACTTCGATTCCCCGTAGGGGCTGATCGGACGCTGCGGGATGTCCTCGGTCATCGGCATTTTTTCCGGAGGCGCGTACGTCGCGCAAGTAGAACTAAAAACGAACTTTTTGACGCCGCATTCCACCGCGGCATCCGCCAGCTTCATGGCATTGAAGACATTATTATGAAAATATTTTCTGGGGTTCGTCATCGACTCGCCAACGAGCGCGCTGGCGGCAAAGTGCATGACGGCGTCCGGCCTGGTAGACTTTACCGCCGCTAAAATATCGCCATCAACCTCCGGTTTTCCTAAAATGAATTTAGCCCGGGGATCCACGGCTGAGCGATGGCCTTCCGAAAGGTTATCGTAAACGGTAACCCGGTGGCCGGCATTCAATAATTCTTCGGTACAGATAGAACCGATATAACCTGCTCCGCCAGTGACAAGTACGTTCATAAACGATGACTATTAACAAAATTTCTCAACGAACGAAAGTTCGAAATTGCGTTTACGCAGAAATTCCGGAAAGACGCGATTCGCCAAAAGTCTAGCCGCTAATGGAACAACGGCACATCGCTCCCGCTATGGCGGTCATACGACTCCAACGATTGACCGCACGCGATGCGGCGCTATTCAAGCCCGATCTTTTTTCGCTTGCGATACAATGTGGCCTGGTCGATTCCGAGAATTTGGGCGGCTTCGGTGAGGCTCGGGGTTCGCTCCAGGATCTTGCGCAGATGAATTTCTTCGAGTTTTTCGAGCGAGATCAAAGAGCCGACCTGGGCGACGGCGCCGTCTGACAGCGAACTGCCTTTGTTATCGCACATTTCGGTCGGGAAATCCGCGGGGATAATCTTTTCATGCCTGCACATGATGACGGCCCGTTCGATGGAATTGCGCAATTCGCGAAGATTGCCGGGCCAGCCGTAAGCACGAATGCAGGCGACAGCCTCGGGCGAGAGGCCATCGATCTTCCGGGCGCATTGGTTGGCAAAAAATTTGGCGTAATGTTCGGCGAATCGGATGACATCGCCATCCAACATCCGCAAGGGAGGCATTTCGACAGTGATGACATTTAGGCGGAAATACAGGTCTTCGCGGAAGGCGCCTTCGGCGACGCGCTTTTTCAAGTCACGATTGGTGGCGGCGATGATGCGAACGTTGGCTTGTCGCGTGACATTTTCACCCAGGCGCTCGTACTCACGCTCCTGGAGCAGGCGCAGGAGCTTGGGCTGAATTTCCATGGGCAGATCGCCAATTTCATCAAGAAACAGCGTCCCTCCGTCAGCAGCGCGGACTTTGCCCCAGTGATCCTTGATAGCGCCAGTGAATGATCCTTTGACGTGGCCAAAGAGTTCACTCTCCAATAATTCCTTCGAAAGGCTTGGGCAGCTCACCGTCACAAACGCCTTTTCCGCGAGGTGACTGTTTTGATGAACCGTGCGGGCGGCGACGGTTTTGCCGGTACCGCTTTCACCAAGAATGAGGATAGACGCAGGTGTTTTGGCGGCGCGCATGAGGACTTCCATGGCCCCGCGGATAGCCGGGTTGGTGAAATCAAAGATCGGCTCGATGGTTTGAGCGCGGGTCTCGCTCACTTCCTGCTCCAGCCGCCGGATTTGCTGGCCCATCCTGCCCAGGCGCTGAATGCGCGCGAGCACGGTTACGAACTGTTCGCGTTGGAACGGCTTTTCCAAAAAATCCGCCGCACCTCGGCGCATGGCTTCGACGGCAGTCTGGATGCTGCCCTGCGCCGTAATAATCACGACCGGAATTTGGGGATATTGCTTTTGGATTTGGGTGAGAATGTCGAGGCCGTTTTCGGGGCCAAGGTTCATGTCCAAAAGCACGGCGTCAAATTTTTCATCTTTGAGCCAGGTCATGCCCACCTGGCCGGAATCCACGCCTTCGGCGTAGTGGCCTTCGTCTTCAATTAAAAAACAGGTGGCGTCACGGAACGTTTTATCATCATCAATAACGAGAAAATCCATAATATTTAACTTTTGAGGGATTTGGGAAGTCGGACAGTAAAGCTGGCACCCTGTCCGGGAGTGCTGTCACATGTGATTTCGCCGCCCATGGCAAGGACGAGCTTTCGAACGATGCTGAGCCCGAGGCCGGTCGAGGTTTCGCCCCCGGTCGGCCTGGCCGACAAACGTCCATACCGGCGGAACATACGCGCCTTGTCGTCGTCGGTGAAACCGGGGCCTTCGTCGCGGATGGAAAATTCCACGGATGGCCCGTTAGATCGGACGGTCACGTAGATTTTTTTCCCCGAGGGCGAAAATTTAACGGCGTTGGAAAGAAGATTGCTGAAAATCTGGTCCATCGCGTGGGCGTCGGCCCAGGCGATCAATTCTTCCTCCGGAAAATCGGTTTGAATTTCGATGTGTTTGTGGCGCAAGCGATCCTCAAAGATGCGAATCGCGGCGACGGCGGTACCTGCGACATCCACAGTTGTCAACTGGGGTTCGAAGCGGTGTTCGGCGGCGGCGTTGGCCAGAAAATCCTTCACGAAGGCGAGCAACTGGCCGCTGGAATAGAAGGCGTTGTCGGCAAGGCGCTGAATGCGCTCGTCATGGAGGTTGCGAATGCGTTCGCAGAGCAGTTTAGTGCTCATATTCAGACCGCCAAGGTGATTCTTTAGGTCGTGGGCGAGGATGCCGAGCAATTCGTCCTTGTCTTCGGCCAGGTCCCTAAGACGGTCTCGGGCTGCCTTGAGGGCCAGCTGCGTTCGAACGCGAGAAACCAGTTCGGCCTGGTTGAACGGTTTGGTGATATAATCGACGCCCCCGGCGTCGAGAGCGCTGACAATGAGGTCCTTGTCATCCGCCGCAGAAAGAAAAACGACCGGGATATCCCGCCAATCGGGATTCTTTTTGATCTGAAGGCAAATATCGCGGCCGCTCATTCCGGGCATGAGCAAATCGAGGAGGATCAAGTCAGGGACGAGCGCGGCGACCCTTTTGAGGGCAGTCGGCCCGTCGGAGGCAGGAATAATTTCATAGCCCAGGGTTCCCAGAATTAGTCCCACGACCTGGACGTTGGACGCCTGGTCGTCTACAACAAGGATGCGGGCATGGGGCGGGCCGTTGGAGTCGGCGTTGCCGGTCGCACTGCTGGAGCCTTTACCATTAGGATTCATTTGGGACATTTCGTGATTCTAATCATTGCGGCGCGGAGGCGCTTCCAGCGGCAATGGCCGGGCGCACACGGACCGCTACTTTCATTAACTAAACTTTTCTCCTTGTTTTGAACAAACGTTTCCTCGCGAAATTCGCCCAAGTGTTTCTCCAAATCATTGACTGCGTATGTTACAGCGTCATTACGCTGCTTGTTGGCACAGGCTGTCAACGGCTTACACTGCCACTGTTCTGCGGGAATTTCAAGCCTATTGTCAAATGTCTTGGTTTCATTCACAGCCATGCTATTACAAAGGGCCGCCAGGGGTCGGTCAACAACTGCCTTAACCGCGAGTGCAGCTCATCTGCGACCGCCCGCATAACGGGCTCGTCCGGGACCGACGATTCAACATGGCCCGAGCTATCCCACGGGGTGTCACGTGGCAGGAACTCCGGCAGTTCGTTAAATAAATCGCTTGGGGAGAATGATTTACGAAGGAAGCCACTAAAGAAACTATTAGGCTCAACGGAACCAGTCACGGCAATGGCTGGCACGTGCTCGAGCCCGAATTTTCGGATTCCAGCCAGCGCCTGGTGTCGATCCATGCCCGGCATCCTTAAATCGACCAAGACAATGTCAGGACGGTTCTCACAGTCTTTTACGACTGCGTCTTCGCCGTTTGAACAAAGGACGAGCCGATGATGGCTTTTTTCGAAGATGCCGGCGATGCCCTGCCGATTCGCATCGTCGTCATCAGTCGCGAGCAGGGTGGACGACCGAGGTTTGTTGAAATCCACGGCCATGCCCGCCATTGAGAGCGCGAGCCAGATTCCAACAACGAATTGGTTTATCGCGCGATACCTTGGCTGTCGCAACATATCCTTTGTTTTTTAAAAATACTTCCCAGTATTACCCGAATTGAGAATAGAATCTTAAGCCGCCGAAAGTGTAAAGTCTAATATCCACCCATACAGGCGCGTCACGAAATTAGACATTTGCCGGGCAAAGAGATTCAAAAATGCGAAGACTCGATTTGCATTTGATAACAAATACCTAAATGAGGACGCGCCCTATCCGTTTGGCCGGGCGATATACGTGCGAGCGCCCATTTTTTAAACCTGCGCTACAGTTATTTTTTGATTTTTTGATTTTCAATTCGTCGTCGTGATTCTGTTAACATTCGTCCATGCAGGATTCGACCGCCGACAGCCAGGTCCCGTTAGTGGTGGATTTGGACGGCACACTCATCAAAACCGATTTGTTATGGGAATCGCTGGCGCGACAGCTTCGCCGGAATCCGTTGTCGTTATTTATGATTTTGTTCTGGTGGGCACGCGGTCGCGCATATTTAAAACGGCGGCTGGCGCGGCGGATTCGATTAAATCCGGCAGAATTGCCCATTAGCGAGAAATTTATCGCCTGGCTGCGCGAACAAAAGGCCCTCGGCCGAAAATTAGTCCTGGCCACCGCCTCTGATTCCGAGATGGTCACGCCCGTCGCGGATTACTTCAGGATTTTCGACGAGGTTTTGGCCAGTGATGGCCGCACGAACTTGCGCGGAGGCAATAAATTAAAGGCACTCATCACCAAATTCGGCGAGCGGGGGTTCGATTACGCCGGAAATTCGTCGGTTGATTTGGCGGTCTGGCGCGGCGCACGGAATGCAATCGTAGTCAACGCCAATCCTTCGGTTCAAAAAAAGGCCGCGGCGACGACAAATGTCGCGGCGACTTTTTCGGAGACTTATTCCTCCTTAGCCACGATGCGAAGTTTTTTGAACGAATTATTTATTCGAAGTGGTTATTGGATTGCTATTGGCGCAGGGCTTTTGCTGGCTACGGCCTTTCCAAAAGTTGATTTTGCCGGGGCTGCCTGGATTGCTCCCGGCCTGTTGCT
>DASYZW010000637.1:0-2676 GCA_035945915.1 Verrucomicrobiia bacterium
GTGGCAAACCTCGGCATGGCCCGCTTCTGGGAAATGCCTCCCAGCCATTTGACGAGATTTCTGCTGAGCGGCGCCGAACCGATAAAATTGACGAGGCGCGGGACTTTTGAGGCGATCCGCGCCCACACATGGATCAATCCCATGGAATAGGCGTGACGTGGACGGAGCTTGCCATCGTAATAATGGGACAAAAATTCGGCTTTGTAGGTGGCCATGTCCACGTGCATCGGGCAATCGGACTGGCAACCTTTGCAAGCCAGGCACAGGTCGAGTGATTGCAATACTTCTTTGCTGCGCCACCCCTCGTGAATGACCTCGCCCTGGAGCATTTCAAAGAGCATCCGCGCGCGGCCCCGCGTGGAATGCATTTCCTCGCGCGTGACCATGTAGCTCGGGCACATGGTGCCGCCCTCGCCCCGCCGGCATTTGCCCACACCCACGCACCGGAGCATGGACTCCGTAAAATTGCCGCCGTCTTCGCCGTAGAAAAATTTCGTCTCCGGCTGCCACGGGTTATAGTGAACGCCGAGCCGGAGGTTCTCGTTGTTATGATAAGCGTTTACGACCTTGCCGGGGTTCATCCGGTTTTGCGGATCCCAGATTTGCTTGAACTCTCCGAACGCTTCCACCAGCTCTTTGCCGAACATGATGGGCAAAAGGTCGGCTTTGGATTGTCCATCGCCATGCTCGCCGGAAATCGAGCCGCCCAGCCGGACGACCAGCGACGCGGCTTCCTCTACAAATCGCCGGTACTTTTCGATTCCGCTTTTCGTCTTGAGGCCAAAGTCAATGCGCGTATGGATGCAACCGTCGCCGAAATGGCCATAGAGCGAGCATGCGTAGCCAAATTTATTATACAATTTGCGCAGTTCGCGCAGGTAAATCCCCACCTTGTCCGGTGGCACCGCGCTGTCTTCCCAGCCTTCCCACGTGACCGGTTCGCCCGGCACCCGGGCCGTCGCGCCCAGGCCGGCCTCGCGAACTTCCCAGATTTTTTTCTCTTCTTCCGGGTCGTCGTACAATTTCATCGAGGGACCGCCGCCGAAGAATTTTTTCATCTTCCGCATCAGGTGATGCGCCTTTTCCAGGGCTTCCTCCTTGCTGTCGCCGCCAAATTCCGCAATCAACCATCCCTTTCCCTCCGGAAGCAGCTTCAAATCTTTTGAATGCATCTTGAGCTTCTTCATGTTTTTGGCCAGGACATCATCCAGGCCTTCAAGGCCAATCGGTTTGCACGCCAGCACTTCCGGGACATGGTCGCCGGCGGAATAAACGTCCGGGTATCCCAACGCGACGATCACGCGGAACGGCGGGCTGTGGACCAGGCGCGTGGTCGCCTGCAAAACAGTCACGCAAGTGCCTTCGGTGCCCACGAGCGCCCCCGCAACGTTGAAGCCGTACTCGGGCAATAATTGGTCCAAATTGTAACCGGAGACACGGCGCGGAATTCTCGGATATTTTTTGCGAATCAAATCGGCGTGCTTATTACGCAATTCCATCAGCCTGCGGTAAATCTCGCCGCGCCGGCCGCCGGCGGTGATGATGGTGGACAATTCCGCGTCCGTGGTTTTGCCAACCACCATCCGCAAGCCATCGTACGTGAGCACTTCCATCTCGATAATATTTTCGACGGTTTTTCCCGCCATGATCGAGTGGACGCCGCAGGAATTGTTGCCGATCATGCCGCCCAGCGTGCAATGGTTGTGCGTGGACGGGTCGGGACCGAAGGTCAGATGATGCTTTTCCGCCGCCGCCCTCAAATCGTCCAGCACAATTCCCGGCTCGATTCGCGCGTATCTTTTGAGCGGATCGAGCTCCAGGATTTTGTGCAGGTATTTTGAAAAATCCATGACCACCGCCACATTGCAGCATTGGCCGGCCAGGCTCGTGCCGCCTCCGCGCGAGAGCACCGGCACCCCGAACTCGCGACAAGCGGCAACAGTTTTAACAACGTCGTCCGTCGTTTTGGGGATGACCACGCCGATGGGAATCTGCCGGTAATTGGAGGAATCAGTCGAATACAGCGCGCGCGCGCCGGCGTCAAAACGAACTTCGCCCGAAACGGCGGCCTCCAGTTTTTTCGCCAGGGCCGGGGCATCGCCGGGCCAATGATTTTGCGCTTCACGCCGGACGTGGGTGGGTGGCGGTTTAATTGTGCTCATAATTTAGTTTGATATTTTGCGGCATCGCGTTCCTTGAGTTCGATGCCCAAACCGGGTTGCGACAGGTCCGGCTGTAAAAAGCCGTTTTTGTGGCGGGTCGCCGGGCCGGCGAACAGCATTTGTTCAATCCGGACGTGATCGTGAAAATATTCCACGTGCCGCGCCCGCGTCGCCGCGCAACACAAATGCGCATGCACTGCCGGTGCCGTGTGCGCTGAGAGGGACACGTCAAAGGCATCGCACAAGTTGGACATCTGCAGAAAGCCGGTCACGCCGCAGCGCGTGGCGTCAGCCTGGAGAACATCCACGGCGCTCGCTTCAAGCATCCGCCGCGCCTCCAGGCAATCGTAATTGTATTCGCCAGCGGCAATGTCGATTCCGGCCGGCGCATGCTCGCGCAGGAAGCGCAAACCGCACAGGTTGTCGGATGAAACCGGTTCTTCGAACCAGGAAATATTTTGTTCCGAGAACTGGTCCGCCAGCGCCCTCGCCTGCGCCGGGCGATAAGCGCCGT
>DASYZW010000638.1:0-2228 GCA_035945915.1 Verrucomicrobiia bacterium
TCCCCCGTGAGCGCCGATTGATCCAACAGCAGCGACCCGTCACAGAGCCGGATGTCGGCGGGCACGATACCGCCCTGGCGCAGATGAATCAGATCGTCAGGCGCTAATTCCTCAGCGCCAATGGTCTGCCATTGGCCGTCGCGCCGGACTCGCGCTTCGACGCGCAGTTGCTGCCGAAGCAGGGCGAGCGCCTTTTGAGCTTTGTCTTCCTGCAAAAAACCGAGCACGGCATTTGCCGCCAGCAGACCGGCGATTACTTCCGCCTCAATCCGCTCGCCCAGGAATATCTGAACAATGATGGCGGCTTCGAGCAGCCATGGAATGGGAGCCCAAAATCGGCGCAAGAACCGGCGCAGTGGATGCGGCGGCTCCTCACGAACCGCGTTCGGACCGAACCGGGTGAGCCGCGCGCGGGCGTCGGCGGTGGTCAAACCCATGGACTCAGCGCAAGCCGGGTCCGCCGCGCTGCTTGCACCTGCAGTTGATGTAGCAGGTTCCATGGTTTTGAACATTGCCAGTATGACGTGCAGCCAGATGTTTGCAAGCATCGCTCCCGTTTCCATTTCCGGTCACGCTGCCGCCGAATTTGACTCACTTGCCTGGTGGGAATACTCAGCAGCCTATAATATATTTTGGTTGCCCGGGTTTGTAATTTGCAGGTGTTTGCTAAATTGCCTTTCGACTTCGCCTCGCATCAAAAAGTCCAACTTAAAAGCTGAAAACCATCCGGCTGGCTTCTCAGCTCACCGGTGTCCCTATTGGCCCAAGCGCCGTCGAAGGGAAATTGGTTGAACGCCGAATTATCCTCCCATTTGGAATGGCCGTCACGGTCGCCGATGCTGATGATGGCGTTGTCACTGAATAAATTGATGGCGCCCCCATATTTTCTAATGTCCGTCGTTTTCGCGAAAATATCGGTTTGGAGGATGAAAGAAGAATGAACGGGCGATTTCTTTTCGTTGCAATCCTTCTCTAATGTCATGGTTTTGGCGGTGTTAGAAATGAGTGCTGGAGACGTGCTGGCTGTGTCGTCCGTTGCAGCCTTTGCCATGACCTGCTCATGTTCGACGAAGTCCAGAATGCGGTCATTGGCAAGGGCGGCTTGCGTGTCCCTGTGATACCCCAAAACATTGGCGGCGGATTGTGGCAGTGTGCCGTATATACCGGAACAGTTCGATCGATTGGTGCCGCCACCACTGGCGTTAACCGTGAATGCCTGCGCCACAATTAAGCCGGCGGTGACGATGGATAGGATGAATAATTGAGTTTTCATGTTGGTTTTGCGGTTCTTCCACGCGTTGCATTCATATGTAATTGACGCCTGGAACATTAAATCCACGTGAAATCCTGATTAAATATCCTTTTATGTTAACCGATATAACCCGGGTCGCGGTTAAGGCCGCGCCGCGAGCAAAACCTACCTGCTAAGCCTGAACGCACAGCAAAACTGAAAATTTGGCGCATGGACGAAATCGCCGCGTTTTCTGCCAACGAATCAGTAAGCGTTTTTGGTTTGGACCGACGGTGTAAACGAGGGGGGTCTTCAAAATGGGGAATGTTGGGTGAGAAATGGATGGGTTTTCTGGACAGGAGCACCTCTCGCATGCTGCGCCCAAGAAGTCTTTGACTCAGATCCTGTGGTTTGACCGGTGGCAGTGGTTTCGAGGTGAGTCAGAGCCCGTGACCTCGACTTCGACAGATGGGATTCCGCTATTTCTCTTTTTCAAAAAATTCGACGAGGTCATCGTACAGGCCCGAGCGGTTAGCGTAAGAGGCATAACTGCGGGCTGTTTCGAGCCACTCACTTGTCGATGGATTCATTTCCCTGATGGCGTCCGCCAGGAGAGATTGTGTTAGTTTTGACGCCCGACCGGTTTGCATTTCCTGATAAATCGCCTTTTCGGAAGCGCGCTCAACGGCCGCGCGCAAATCCGCACCAGAAAACCGATTGGTTAATTGGGCAAGTTTTCCCAGATCGATTTTATCCGCGGGCAGGTCGCGCAAGTGAATTTTCAGGATGGCTTCGCGCGCCGGGGGATCGGGAGGCGGCACAAAGAGGATTCGGTCAAATCGCCCGGGTCGGCGCAAGGCATCGTCCACACGCCAGGGAGTATTCGTGGCGGCCAACACCATCAGGTTCTCATTTTTTGCCGTGATTCCATCCATCTCGGTGAGGAGGACGTTGACGATGGGAGCCATGCTTGAAGCAGCGCTGGAACGGCTGCCGC
>DASYZW010000639.1:0-3398 GCA_035945915.1 Verrucomicrobiia bacterium
AGCAGCCCGTTCTGCCCCAACAAGTCTTCGGGCTTTTGATAATCCTTCAGCAGTTCGTTCAGTACTTCATCGGTAATAGCCATAGTTTTCTATCCTCTCAGCTTTCTTTGGCCACTTACACGATTATTTTTACAGCCCCGCAGCGCCACTTGCGATCAAGTGTTAAGGCGGGGAAAATGGGGCTTCAGTCCGCAGATTGCTGAATCAATTGACGCAACCTGACCATTGCCGCATCAGCCTCAGCTCCCTTTTCAGCAATCACATCGAGCAATTGCAATGGTGTGCGCTTGTCCTCGGTCGAAACCCGGTTCGGATTTACGGCTCTTAGATCGTAAGCGGCGTGCTCAATGGAATCGGCTTTGGCGACGAATTCACGCGATTCGCGTTCAACTTCTTTCCACTTAGCCTCAAGTTCCGTCAGTTTTGATTCGGCAACTTTCTTTGCTTTTCGCTTTACCCGAAATTCATTCTCGAGCGCCTTTGCCCGCGCGGAAAGCTCGGTGGCTTTTTCACGATGCGGGCGCGCTTCTTCCATGGCAGTTTGGAGTCGAGAAGTGAAGTCGACCGTCCAGCTTTGTTTGCTGTCGCCGCGCTTTGGCAGTAACTGGAAGAACTCCTCAAAATGCCGAAGTGTGAGCGGCGTCTTTTTACCAACTTTTACATCAGACAGATCGTAATACCAAATCTTTTCCGTCGGGTCGCCTTTCGTGAAGAAAACCAGATTGGTCTTTACACCTGCCCCGGCCGACGAGAACACACCACCCGGTAAACTAACGATGCAATACACATCGCACTCCTCCAGCAGTTTGCGTTTGGTTTTCACAAACGCCTCTGCGTCCACACGGAATAACACGCCTTCATCCAGCACAATGCCGCAGCGGCTGTCCTTCTTCATGCTTTTCAGCACATTTTGCAGAAATAGAACCTGGGTGGCCCCGGTTTTATATTCGTACGGCGTTTGTGCTTCCTTGCCTTCCTTGCCGCCAAACGGTGGATTCATGAGCACTACGTCATAGAACTGCGGCGCATCCTGAAACAAACCCTCATATGCGGCGACGCCGGACAACGAATTTCCGTGCCAAATATGCGGCTCGTCAATTCCATGCAAGATGAGGTTTGCCAGGCCGATGGGATAAACAGCATTGTCTTTCTCGCGCCCGTAGAAGGTCCTGCGCTTCAATCGCTCTAACTGCGGCCCGGTAACGCGGTTTCCAGCCCTTTCCTTCATGTATTCATAAGCCTGCGCCAAAAATCCGCCAGTGCCGCAGCCCGGGTCGTAAACCGTCTCTCCGATTTTGGGATCTATCACCTGCACCATGGCGCGAATCACTTCGCGCGGTGTGAAAAATTGTCCGCCATCATTGCCTCTTTCGCCCATTTTCAGTAGAAGGCCCTCGTAAACCTGCGACAGAGTGAACACGTGCGTATCATCCACCGTCTCGGCGCTGATCTCGTGGACCTTATCGAGCACGTCGAGAAAATTCTTTTCCGAATCGATCCGGCTGCGGTCCACGCTGGACATAATTTCGCTGATGACCTTTTGTCGCCCGGTGGCGCCGCGCTGGTCCTCAAGTCCTTTGAGCTTGGGCAGCAGGTCTTCATGAACAAATTTCCAAACGCTGGCGTTTTTGTCCTGACGCATTGGTGAATTCGGGGCCGCCCAATCGCGCCAACGATAGGGTTTTGGGATGGTTGACTTGAAAGGCAGGTCCAGCGCTTTTGCTTCTTCGGACTCGTGCGTCTCGCGTTCGTCCAAAATCCGAAGAAACAAAATCCACGTCAGCTCCGGCACGTATTGCAACGCGCCGGCGCAGTTGCTGCGGCGCATGATGTCGCAAATCGACTTTATCGCGCCGTTAAGCGATTGTTGCGTTGCGTGGCGCTTGCCGTTGCCCTCTTGCGTCTTGGCCCGACTCATGGATTCGAAACAGGCTTGCCTTGCAAAAGAATTTCCCGCTTCAGATTTTCCAGGCCGTCAGACGTGAACATTCGAACGTTGTATTCGCGAAAGATCGTTGCGACTTTCGGAGCGATGTCTAGCGTAGCGTCAGCAAAATCCGCGACAACATACAATTGCATCGGGCCGAATTGTGGGTCAGGATTTTTGTAAATGTAGCTGCCTTCAATTGCGTGTTTGCAAGCCGCGTTGATGACGTTGCCGCGTTTGTGCTGGTCAAATTCAACCGGCTGGATCAGGTTGAACCTTCCATTTTGGAAAGCGTAGGGAATGTTCAATTTGTCGCTCAACGTCGGAATATCGAATTCCAAATCCTTCTGCAGGTAGGGCCGTAAAGCGGTGTCGGCAAGAACACTGTCCAGCAGCATGCGCAGCGACAAACTCGCCTCTTGCGTGATAAGTTTAGCAGGTTCGGCAACCAATTCCGAATAGAGCGTTTCCAAGTCGCTCTGCGGATCGGTAACCAGCATCGGCTTGGGCTGTGTGAGAATAATTTTATTGGCCCGGCTGCTGACAAATTTCTCGAAATCGTCCAACGACTTGAATTCACTTCGCTCAATTTCAAGCCGCGAGGACAAAGCCTTCATCATGCCGTGCAGATGTCGGTTGCCATCAACGCCCTGACCGAAAAAGCGCCGAATGCGGCTAATGGTGCCGGCGGTGCGTGCGCGAATGAACTGTGCTTCCGGACAGAACAAAACCACGCCGACATTCGCTGCCTCCTGGCGGGCTGGATCGGGGCAATATTGCACCAGACTAAAGTAACCTTTGGTTCTATTCATAATCGTCGTCTCGTTTATGCTAAAAGTTTTGCTTCCAGTTCGGGAATGAAATTCTCGGAAAGGAAGTCTGCTCTATTATACAGCAATGTGACAAGCGCCGTTCGCGCCGCCGTTTCTACCTGCCATTCCGCAGGAATTGCGCCAATCCGCTCTTCCAGCCACGCCTTATTCATCGTTTTCAGCCTGGCCGCCGTGTCGGCCAAAATCTGCCAAAATGGGCGTAAAAAGGGGATAAATTCGGGAAATAGCCCGTAAATTTCTTCATCCTTAATAAAATCGATCCTGTCCAACCGATTGTCCAGATACCCAGGACCATCGAAACAATGCGTGTGATCCATTGCGAGTAGCCGCCATTTGCCGTCCGGAACGTTTTCGCTTGATAAGAAGACATTGCCTCGATTTGGGCGGCGGTTTGCCGGATTGGGCGGGTAACGGTCCACATTGCGAACCCAAGTGTCAAACAGCACAAGCTTTCCAATGTCTTCCGGGTTCACCAATTGGGCGAGCGTGGCGGCATCACCGCCCCATGTCATACCTGGGTCCCTGCGTGTGATAAATGCCGGGCCGGGTTGCGCTTTTCCTCCGTGATAAAATGGAATGTCATTTTGCGGCTGAACCTGGATGATTGCAAAATCAAACGTGGAGAGCCCCAGCCATGC
>DASYZW010000640.1:0-11187 GCA_035945915.1 Verrucomicrobiia bacterium
CTCCCTGAAATTGAAGAGCGGGACAGGCCCGTGAATGTGGCGTCGGTCCCGCAGCGTAGTCCGTTTCGGTACCCTGGTGGGAAAACATGGCTCGTGCCGCTTTTTCGACGCTGGATCCTCAGTCTTTCATCCCGTCCGGACGTCCTCGTGGAACCCTTTGCCGGCGGAGGTATCATCAGTCTCACAACCGCATTCGAACGACTCGCCGAAAAAGTCGTCATGGCGGAGATGGACATCCAAATTGCCGCTGTCTGGGAAACCATTCTGGGCGGTGAAGCCGAGTGGCTCGCAAAGAAAATTCTCAATTTTGAATTAACTCCGGAAACAGCGAAAGAAGCGCTTTCAACACCAGCAAGAACAAAACGGGAACTTGCATTCCAAACGATTCTAAAAAACCGAACCAACCACGGCGGAATTCTAGCGGAAGGTGCAGGCGTGCTAAAGTATGGAGAGAATGGAAAGGGGATTTTGTCTCGATGGTATCCCGGAACGATCGCCAAACGTATAACCAATATCGACCACGTTGTCACCCGCATCCAATTCATCCATGGCGACGCCTTCGACATCTTGAAGCAGTACCGCAGCGAACAAAACGCGGCATTTTTTATTGACCCGCCTTACACCGCCGGGGGCAAGCGCGCGGGTTCTCGATTGTACACGCATTGCGAAATAGACCATGAGGAGCTCTTTTCCCTTTGTGAAAAATTACACGGTGAATTTTTGCTAACTTACGATAACGCGGGGGAAGTGCAGGCGTTGGCCAGGAAGCACGGCTTTCAAACTAGGACCGTTCCAATGAAAAATACCCATCACGCAGAAATGACAGAATTGCTGATCAGCCGAAACCTTGACTGGATAGAAGAGGGCGGGGTATTCCGCGAGGAACGCCCGGGCTACAAGGCTTTCCGTGATGAACGTTAACCATCGCCGAGACGCGATGCTCTCCATTGTAGGCTTTCCGGGGCGGGATAGAATTTCTCTTCACCAGGAGGAATCACTGGTTTGCCCGCGATCGCAATCAATTCACGCTGGCCAAAATGTAAATCGGCATTAGAGGCAGCTTTGCCTTGTCCTCATCGTTTAGTTTTGGATAAAATTCCTGCCAGAGTGAGACAAAACGCTGAAGATCAACCAGTTCAACATGCACGTTTGAATTTCTTGCAGCAGTTTTCGCGTCCGGCGAGAATCCGCCCGACGAGATAAATATCCCAACATCTCCGTCCTTTTGTAATAGGCCCATCAACTGGCGAACCTCTTGGACGGTCGCTGTGGAGCCGCGGTGTTTGATTTGAAGTTTAATTCGTGGCGAAGAAGTTCCAAGGGGATCACGATATGCGACGATATCAACGCCCCCGCCCTTCCCTGCCGGCGCAACGAACGGGGTGAAATATCCCATGCCGCGCAATAATGCAGCTGCCAGGTCCTGAAATTCGTAAGGGTTCTTTTTACTAATGTAATTTTCGATTTGCTCGTACGCTGATTGCACAATTTCGTCCACGGACACCTCTTCTTCTTTCGCCGATTCCTCGACGGCGCTTTCTGATTCGATGATTTCCGTTTGCTTCGGATTTTTCAGCCGCCACTCACGGTAGGCTTTGACCGCAGCATCAAGCAAACCCGTTTCACCCAGTTTTATAGCCTCATCACCATCAGGCGTAAGGAACCAAACACCTTTCTTTTTTATGAGGAAGCCTGCCTTAACAAGATCAATTGTGTAAAAGTGCAGAACTGACCGCCACCGGATATAGCCAGTTTTTTCAAATCGCTCCTTTTCCCAGTCGGTCAACGATACCCGCTTCTCGACTGCGTCCATCACTTCACGTCCGCGTTTCTCTCCGCCGCTCTCCTTCAAAAATTTTAGAGCTGCGTAGACCAATTTTGCTGCAAGTTCGCGGGTTTTACGTTTGGATGAATCATCGCTGGCCATATTCTTTGCGTAATGCAATCAGCTTGTTGTCTTGCGGTCAAATAACTTCTGGTTGTAAGGATCGAATGCCGAGTGAGCCGTGACGAGCAAATTGAAAGGCATGGCCAGTTACCATCAAATTCCGACCTCTCGTCTAACCATCGCCGAGATGCGCCGCTCTCCATTGCAGGCTTTCCGGGGCGGGATAGAATTTTTCTTCGCCGGGAGGAATCACCGCTTTGCCCGCGATGGCAATCAATTCCCGCTGGCCCTCAATCCGGTCGTCCAGCCGCTCGTTCACGCGCCAGATTCCCGCTTTACGCTCCGGGTCGGGCACAGGGGCAATCAAATGCTGGTCCATCGCCCAATGATGATTCGGGCATAAGGCCATTCCGTTCGTCGGCTTGTCATTTCGGCTGACGGCAAACGGAATCAAATGGGCCGCCACGACCAGCGACACGGATTGATGCAAAACGCGCACTCCGCAGGCCGCGCATCGGTAATCGTAAACGTCCAGGATGGTCCGGCGAAACGCCGCATCGCGTTCCGGCAGCCTTTCCAATTCCAGTTCAGCGGGTTCCAGCGCCTCCGGGCTGGTGGCGGCGACGGCCGCCAATGGGTCCCGGTCATCCGGAAAATATCGCGCGATGAGGGCTTCACGCAATTGATGCCGCGCCATCGGCTCGCTCAACAGCCGCCATAGACCGTCGTCAAATGTGCCGTAAAGGGTGCGCCGCCTTAATTCGGCCACGCTTGGGGCGCCCGCGGCTGCTCCCGGTTGGTACAGTCCCCTTTTTCCCGGCGCGGGAACAAGCCGCCAAAAGTTGTCGCCGCATAAATGGAAATACGGATTCTCAATGGTCGGCTTGTCATTGTGCTTGCGCACGACCTCGAAATAGCGCTTGAAGGTCCTGATTAATTCGTCGTCCAGGGGCGCTTCATTGCGCGTCAGAACGCCCCGGTCCAGGAGGTCGATGATGCTCAGGAGGAGGACGGGCTTGTGCGGTCTCTCGTGTGAGCCGGTTTTGTCGCGCCGGAGATTGTAAAGCCGCTCAAGCCAGTTATCCCAATGGATGTCCATATCTGTCAATCAATCGCTCAATCGTTCAATCGCGCGCCTGTCGGTGCACGCAGCTTTTCAGCAAACGGTTTCGAAGACAATACGAAAGCGACATTGAACCGCATAGAGCGCATAGACCGCAAAAAAGCACACAGAATTTCCGCACGCGAAGTCCGGAAAGTCCGCAAAGGAATTATCATGGATCTCTCATGTTCTCATCCGCTGCGACCGTTGCGTCCTTGGCGTGAGATTGTCTTCAGTATCCGTGCCAATCTGTGTCCATCTGCGTTCATCTGTGGCTAAAATCCTTTGCGTCGTTTTGCGATCTATGCGGTTAAATCCTCCGGTTTTTCTCCCCCGTATCTGGGGCCGAAAGCAGCCTTCTCGTTTACACCCACCTCCAAATTTCGAAAATCCAAAATCCCCAATAGACACGGGCACTTTAGCGCGTTCGCCGTCCGCTTTCGCCCTCATTTACACGTTTACTTTACTACACAAATCAATTGTGCGGGGACGTTCGTCACGCGGAATTTCTACACCCGAATTTCATCACGCGAAGGCCGCAAAGGAGGCATGCTCTGCGTTGATGCGTGGTGGGAATAGTTAGAGCCTCGTCACCTCGGCGCCTACGGCTACGATGGAGCTGCGCTTTCAGCGCGGCAACCAGATCTGCGTCCCTACCCTGAAAATCTATGTGATCTTTGTGATCTTTGCGGTTAAATCCTCCGTCTTCTCAGTTTCCTCCTGTTAAATCCTTGGCGTCCTTAGCGTCCTTGGCGTGAGATTGTTTTCGGCCGGGGGATTTGGATTGCCCTTGCAGGGCGCGGGGGTCTTTTGGCTTCTCTTCCGTGGGCGATGCCCACGGCTACTATGGGATGCGCCTTCAGCGCGGTGAGCAGCAGGCAGATGACACTGATTTCTGGTAGGGATGTGGTTAAGAATTCTTTGCGTCGTTTGCGATCTTTGCGGTTAAACTCCGTCTTCTCCGTTTTCCTCCTGTTAAACCCGTGGCGTGAGATTTTCCCCGACATGCCTCTCTACGGGCCGAGTTCGAACCGGAAGAAGCAGTCGCCGGGCTGCGAGTTCGAGTACGTTAACGTCAGCGGCAGCGCGGGCGAATTGGTGGTCAGCACGGTTTGCCAGCTTGTCAGGTTGGTCGAGACCAGGAGGGTGTAATCGGGTCCCTGCGTTCCCTGGACCGTTAACGTGACTTTCTGGCCGGATGCGGACGCGGCGATGGCGCTGATGGTAGGTCGCGCGACCGGATTAACAATGAGGTTGAAGCTGTTGGTTGCGCTCAAGGCCGGCGTGCCGTTGTTGGCGACCTGGACGATGACCAAATTGGTCGTGCCCGCGGCGCTCACGGGCGGACGCCAAGTCAGCACGCCGGTGGCGGCGTCCAGGGCGGCCCCGGCGGGCCCGCCCAGGAGATTGAAGGTCAACGTTTGCGGCGGGGCATAAACGTCGGTCGCATTATTGGTCACGCTCACGGTGACGCCGGCATTGACGGTCCGATTCGCCACGGCGGCGAGCGAGGGCGCGTAATTGGTGGCGACGCCGGCAAAGGTCACGACGCTCATGGCCGGGAGCATATAGGTGAAGGATGAGTTGGTGACCGCGATGACGGATTGCGGGGCGAGCGAGAAGTTGGTCGACGTGATCCAGGGCGTGAGGATGCCCGCGCTCGAGAGGTTCGTGAGCGTAAAGGTTTGCGGCAGGTTCGTGGAATTGGGATTGATCGCGACGATGGCGAAGGCGGGCGACTGGGAATCCTTGTACGCGCTGATGAGGGCCGTCCCGCTATTTCTGGCGGCGATGCGATAATAATTGGGCCGGACGAAGCGGCTGAATTGGCCGAGGGCGAACATGCGTTTTGTGGGCGACGCGTTGCCGTCCGTGAGCGATTCATTCCCGGTTCCATCGGAAGTCATCAGCCACCAATAATGCCAGGCGTTGACCTGGCCGATGGTCAAAAACCAATGGATGCGGCCCGCCCAATAGATGGCATTGGCCATGTTCACGTCATTTCCGGAAAGCAGGGAAACTTCGGTTTCCCAGGTCGCGGCGTTCGGGTTTGAGAACGTTGACAGCGGCACGGGGGTGTTTTCCGGGGGCGAACCGTCGTAGTTGTGGCAGGCGACGACTCCCACGTCCGCGCTGACGGCGGGATCGGACATGGCGGCCAGGACGAGATTGGTGCGCCAGTTTTCGTCCTCGGGCAAAATGATTTTTGTCGAGCCGACGCCTTTGGCCGCGAGCGCGGAGTAGAGGTTGGTGACGAAATCATGGATTTGAGCGGCGCTCCATTGGCAGGCATCGTAAGAGGTGACGTCGGCGTCCGGCTCGTTTTGGATTGAGATCGCGTAAAGGTTGACGCCGTACGTGTTTTTCATGGAGACCACGTAGTTGGCGAGCTGGCTGGCGTAATTGACGTTGGTAATATTGTTGCCGGCGCCGAGGAAACTGCCGCCGTCGATGCCGCCGCCGGTGGCTTTGCCGGAATCATAGATGTCGTTCGTGCTCTTGAATCCGGCCGGCGGCGTCCACGGGGTGCTCCAGACGCGCGCGCCGAGGGCCTGGGCCATTTGCATGATGCTCGTTTCGTAAGTGCCCGGGATGGCGGAGGCGGACGTGTTCGCAGCGTACTGAATACGACTGCGCAGAAGGGACAGGCCGATGCCGTTATTGGTGGAAACGGCTCCCACGGCGTTCGTATAGAGGACGCCGTTATTGGTCGAAAAAAACAAATTGGCTTCCGAGTGGTTCCAGGCGCTTTGCCACGCCGAAGACGCGCCAAATCCATCGATGCGCTGCCCGACGGCGTTCCAATCCACGAGACAATGATTGTCCCAATTGGGACCCGTAAATGCGATGTTGTCCACCCATAGCGTGGACGGGCCGCTGAGGGCGGGACTGTAATTCGGGGCGTAAATGTGGACCAACACGTCGTTGATTTGAACGAGGTTCAAATCGGCCGTGGCGTCGATCGGGATGCTGACGTGGACCCAGTTCGTGTCCGTGGCGGGAACATTCACGGCGGTATTGAAGTAATCCTGGCCGAAGTTATAGGTGGCCACGCCAAATTGAAGGTCTCCGAAACATTGCTGGCCGCCGAACAGGCCGGTCGCCGAGCCGGCCGCAAAGCGAACGTCGCACTGGAAATTCGTGTACAGGAGTCCGTTGAGCGGCGGATTAATGCCATTGGGACCGTCGTAGACTTCGAATTGGTTGTTGGCGCTGGAATAATTCGCGGTGATTTCCATGGACCCGGAAGCCGCATTGGAATTGGCGTCATTGGCGGGGTCCCAGGCCAGGGACTGAAAGGCGGTTCCAAACCAATTGGTCCAGAGACTCTCGATTTGTCCGCCGCTGTAGCTGAATCCGTTCGCGCCCGAAGGATTAAACTGGTCGACGATACTGGTGACCTGGGACTGGCCGGCAAAAGTCCAACCCGCCAGGGCGAGCGATACGAAAAATGTTTTGGCAACGTTGGCGGCGGTATTTTTGGCGGCGGGCATAGGCTAAAAAAACGGGCGGCGCCGGTCCCCCGACGCCGCCCTTTGATCACGATCGATTATGATTGTCCGGTTACGGGTATTGGTTCACGGAATTCGTTGAGCCGATGAAATACACGTCAGGAGCCAGCGGATCCGTGATCGCGGGCGGACTGGGTTGCGCATTGCCATCGACTGTAGGCAGGTCGTCGTAGGGAATCAACGTCCAATATTTGGTGCCGTACTCGACCGCGTCATTCGCCCGCGGAGGACTAAAGTCACTGTTACCGCTATACCAGGGCGGATCCACCCAGGTCAGCGGCGAGCTGGTTAAGTTTGTGCTTTCAACAACTCCAAAGCCGGCCGTCGGCACGGGGGTCGTCCAGCTAATCCAATAGGCATCCAAACCGTTTCGCGTGATGACCAGGTTTCCAGGGTCGGCGGAATAGTTGTTCTGGAAATAACCGCCGGGCGATATGTTGCTGGCAAAGTCGGCGGTTTCATTCGCGAAGTTCTCCGTTTGATTGCCGCTCGCCGTGCCGGTAATGCTGATTGTCCCAATATCCTCGTACAGCCCGTAACCGGCCGCCGTATTGGGGTCTTCAAAGAAAATGGCGACCGCCGGGTTGGCAAAATCAGACGCCACATTCGGATCGTTTATGGTGAATGAGCCGCTGCCGCCGCCCGGCGCGGTAAGCGTTCCCGCCGTGGCGCTGCTCATGGACAACGTCCAGGTCCCAATCGCGGTCGTGTTGGTCAGCGTGAGCACATTGCTGGCGGCATTGGCGCTGGGCAAACCCACTTTCCATTGCACGACGGCTGTGACCGCGCCCCCGCCGCGCGGGGAAAGCGACACATAGAGTCCATTGCTTACCTGGTAGTCCAGGAATGGATTGCCGTAGATGGTCGTTTGAAAATTCGACGTCGGGTTAAACGACGCCTCCGGGACGATTGCCAACTCGGTAGTCAGGATATTCGTCGGCGGATAGCTCAAGAGTTGGAAGGAATAATTCACGGGGTAATTGACGCCGGCGCCCA
Source organism: Verrucomicrobiia bacterium (assembly GCA_035945915.1). Lineage (GTDB taxonomy): Bacteria > Verrucomicrobiota > Verrucomicrobiia > Limisphaerales > UBA11358 > UBA11358. Next base: position 7,499 of record DASYZW010000640.1, read on the forward strand.
CCCATGATTCACTTTCGCCGGTGCCCTGCTTCGTAATGACTCCTTCGCGAATATAGCTCGCCGAAGATCCAACAAACATCCGCAGGCCCGGTTTAGCCGCCTGAATGCTCAGTTTGGGGGCGGGGGGAGGCGGGGGAACTATCAATGGACCAACAAATTTGACGTTATCCACATAGAGCGTCGCCGGCCCGTTCAACGGAGAACCAATGGTCGAGCTGTCCGCGCCGATGAGGATCCCCGGGAACGGTTGCAAATTGGGGTCCGTCAAGGCAAGCGGAACGACGATATGCGTCCAGTTGGTGTCGCTGGCGGGGATATTGGTGGTGAGGATCCAGTCCTGTCCATACGATGAAGTCCGCGCCCCGAACCGCAATGGTCCAAAGGTGGCATAGCCAACGGTACCCGTCGCGTTCACGGAACTGGGATCCCATCGAACATCGCATTCAAGGCTGGTATAAGTCAAAGAGCTGACGGTGGGTGGCAACGTATAATTGTTGTTGGCCGGACCTTGCTCCCAAACCACAAACTGGCTGCCGGGCGTCCAATCCAAATTAATTTGCAACGCACCCGAGGCCGAGTTGCTCTGGGCATCGCTGGAAGACCAAACTACGTTGCTGAAGGCGCCGCCAAACCAATTGGCCCAGACATTGGTAATCTGTCCGGCTTCATAGACGTTGGTGGTCGTGTAATAGTCGTCGTTCGTCGGGTTTTCCGGCCCAACGCCATTCGTCGAAAAATCGTCCACGATAAAGATATTCGCGGTCGGGGGCGCTACCTGGCCGAACGGACCCTGCGAAAGCACCACGCTGTTCAGTAAGATGTTCGTGGGGGCGCCGCCGCCGAGATTGCCCTGGAAGGTCATTTGCAGGTAAGACGGCCCGTTGGTCGCCACCGAGTTAGCAATGCCCGCCTGGATAGCCGGCTCGACGGATGAGTAATTGATTGAAACGACCATCGTGCGCAATGAGTTCGTTCCATTGTTGAAGTAGTAAGTCGGGTTGGATCCCGGATTGGTATTGTTCGTGGCGCCCGATTCAACCGCGTTGGCCCAGGACAGGTTATTGTAACCATAACCCGGAGCGTTCAGGGCAAGGTTATAAATCTGCGAGTAACCGCCGGTATACGTCCCGCCGGGCACGGAAAACGTAAAGGTGATCCACGAATTGTTGTAAAAAGCCGAGATCTGGGCCGGGCTGAATTGCAATTGGACGCTGTCTCCCCCGAACCCGATGCCATTTACCTGGAGACTTTCCGGATAACCCGGCACGCCGGCGGCCACGAAACTATCGGCCGGGTCCGTCGTGATGGGGTGGCCGGTATTCGGATTGACCCACCCGGCATCGGTGGGATCGCCGGTGCCCTGGAAGCTGCCGAGCAATACTTGCGCCTTCGCCGTGGTGACTAAAACCAGCGCGGCCAGGGCCGTGAGAACTATGAGCTGTGTGGATTTTAACATAAACGCTAGGGGGTTTTAAGTGCTTTCTTGACGTGTGATTCTGGCTCTGTGAACTATCTTAGGTTATTTCAATCTATGACGGAATGGACAAAACTATAATTCGCATGGACAATCCTATTTATCTTTCTGATGTTCAATAGAACTGGCCGGCTTCCGCGGAATATTGCCACTGCATAAGGTTTTTGCCGTGGAGTTCCACGTGGGCGTCACCGAAACAGACGTTGACGGAATCCAGGCCTGATCCGTAAAAATGCGCCTCGGCCGAAGTGATCGAGGTGATCGGGGGGTTCGCGCCGTTGGCGCCTTCGGCCAAATCGCTCAGGATCGGCGCGCGGCCGGCGATCGTATCCGATTGTTTCCTGGGCCAGCCAATGCATCCCGCCGGGACCTGCGCCGTGGAATTCACCGTGTAGTTCGTGCCGGGAAACAAACTACTCGAAGTAATTGCGCCGTTATACCGCGGCACCCACCACGCCCAGAACAGTTTTGAGTAATTTCCGTTCTGCGAACGGCCCGATACATTGTTGTAAGTCTGGGTGCCGATAAAAAAGCTGTTTAAATCGTTAATGCTCCGAAGCGGATGCCGGAGCGAAGGATTGCCCTCGCACCATCGGTTCGCGCTGTCAAAATCCGCCGTTCGAACCGGGCAAAAGAACATGGGCACGGTCAAACCGTAAGACGTCATGTTCGTCACGAAACCGGTCCAGACGTCGCTGGGATTTCCGCCCGCCTGGCCATTTAGATTCCAACTGGGGAACAGGCCCTGGGCGTCGTCCCCGGCATAGAGATTGGCCATGGTCCCCCATTCCCGGCAATTGGAGGAACAACTGGTTACCAGGGAACGGAACCTGGCCTTGTTCAACACCGGCAACAGCATGGCGGCGAGGATGGCGATGATGGCGATGACCACCAGCAATTCGATCAGGGTAAAGGCGCGGGGACGGCTCCTGGTCACAATTTCTGTACGCATAGGATTCTCCTTTTTAAAAAACCAGCCTGGGTTGTTTGGCCAGGTTGGAGGCCGCCACGAACGCGAGCGGACGCATCGAACGGCCGTTTTGCGATTCGGCGACCGTTTTGGCCAGCCCGTTTCGCCGGCGATACTCCGCCGGCGCAACCTGGTGCACGGACTTGAACACGCGGGAAAAGTAAAAAGGATCGTCGTAGCCCATGGTGGCCGCGATTTCCTTGACGCTCGAACGGGTTGAATCAAGCAGTTCGCGCGCATGATTCATGCGGAGCCGGATGAAAAAATCGATCGGCGCGGTCCCCATTTGGCGTTTGAACAGCGCGAAAAAGTGGGACGTCGACACACTGGCCTGCGCAGCGAGCGTGGAAACCTGCAGGGGCTGATTGAGGTGTTCCACCATGTAGGCGACGCTGCGGCCGATGCGGCCGGCATCCTCCGACGCTGCGTCCTGCGCGAGGCCAAGGGCCGGGTTCCCGTTCGGATGGGTTTTTTCGAGGGTTGGCATGTTCATTAGAATTTAAAATGGTCTTTCGTTCGCGGCGCGAACAAATTAGTTATAATTTAGGTCATGCAATCGTGGGCGCTCCAAAATGTTTCTGCAAAACCAGGGCGATGATGCCCCGCAGCCGCGGCTGCGGCGCGGGTCCCGAGGCGATGATCCGGGTGGTGGTATGGGTAAAGGACAATTCTTTGACGACGTCGCTGACGATCGGCCCGAGGCGGTCCCACGCGCGGGTGACTTCTCCGACGACGACGATCACATCCGGGGCCAGGCCGGTGACCAGCATGGCAATGCCCCGACCGAGGTACTGGGCCATGTTATCGAGCGCGGCGAGGGCCTTGAGGTCGCCAAATTCAGCCAACTGCAATAATTCTTCGAAGGTTTTGTCGCGCCGCGAGAATTTCGCCTCGCGATAGTATCGGACCGCGGCGGAATTGGACGCGAAGACTTCCCAGCAGCCGCGATTGCCGCAGCCGCATTTGGGGCCGTTTTCATTGATGGTGACGTGGCCGAATTCACCCGCGAGGCCGGAGGGGCCGCGAACGAGCTGGCCGTTCAAAATCATGCCGACGCCAATGCCTTCGGAGACAGCGACAGCGATCAGGTTACTGATGCCGTCGGTATGGCTGCCGAACCAGAATTCCGACAAAGCGCAGGCATTGGCTTCGTTTTCCAGGTCCACCGGCAGGCCCGTGGCCGCTTCGAGCCTCTTTTTCAAGTCCTCTTCATGCCAGCCGAGGTTCGGGGCAAAAACGAATTTT
>DASYZW010000641.1:0-3575 GCA_035945915.1 Verrucomicrobiia bacterium
ACCAACGATCCCTATCTCGGAGCGACCTCCAAAAACGGCATGCTCTCCTTCGCCCACGCCCCCGAGCCCACCGGCCTGCGCGTCCGCTTGCGCTAATGGGTAAGGATGGCGCGCTGCGCCGTCCCTACCACCACTGCCCCAACCGGTCCGGCGGCGGTTTGACGGTTTCGGGATAGACCAGGTAAACCGTGTTATGCGAGGTCGCCCAGGCGCGCCGCACATTTTCGCGCTTGTACACGTGCCGCACGCTTTCCACCTTCAGATCCGTCCATGGATCGTTGATCACCACGTCGCCGTTCCGGGTGAAACCGCGGCACACAGTCAGATGACCGTTATAATCGGGCTTGCGACCGTCCTGCAATAAATCGTACCGCGCCGATATCACCACCGGAACGCCCGCCGCAATCCACTCTTCCAATTCCGAAATATCGTTGAATCGCGTTACGTAAGCGCGCATCCCGTCCAGGCTGCCCGCATACGCTGTGTTGAACGCCCAATTCCCCGTGGCCTTTTTGAAATGATGATCAATCACCCCGGCCGCCACCTCCGGCGCATCCAGTTTCCAATCAGCGCGATTGGATTCATTGCCCCAGTATGACAGCGCCATCGAAAGCGAAGTGGGACTGCACCAACCGTTGCCGCCCGCGTAGGATTGCTGCGAACGTTCCACGACCGGCAGGACTTTGCCCCACGCCGCGTGATTGGACGGCAAAGTTTCGGGTACTGCGCGGGAATTGCAAAACGACAGGCCGAGAAATTTCGGCGTCGGCAGCGCGCCGTTCGTCCCGCCCAGCGTCAGACGGATTTGCGCCGCGTCCGCCAAATGCTTTAACACCAGTGTATCCACGTCCACCCGGCCATCGCCATCTTGCTGGCCGGATACGCTCGCGCGCGGGAAGAGTTTGTCATCCGGCGTCCACCGTCCCAGCGAATAAAACGTCGTCGTCCGCCGGGGCGACCTGGCGGCGGCGGCCACTTCCAAAAATGTGCCGGGCGGCGCGCTGACGTTCCACGAGACCACCAGTTGATCCCATTCCATCGGCGCCGTTATTTCCGGTGACACCAACACCACTTGCCCATCGCCGCGAACCGTGCGCGTGAAGTCCTTGAAATCCGTAATACCAATGAAATGACTGAACGGTTTGCGAGTGCCGGAATCGACAGGACCGGTTTGGCAGCCCGCCAGGAACATGAGCTCAAGCGCAAGGGCGAGGGCAACGGCGACGGCCGGCAACCCGGCAAATTTCAAACGCCAAACCATCCGCGCATTCTCGCAAAGCCCCGCCAAAAGTCTAGACCGTCGCCGTTGTAGGCGGTGCGCCGTCCTTACCGTTGGCAAAGATCAACGGACTTTTTATCTTTCGGTCGATGGGTATCCTGCCCACAGCCATTCCAATGCGTCAGCCAGCGTTTGGCCTACGACTTTGCGGTCCACGTGCCCGGCATTTTTAGCGAAAACGAATTGATAGTCGTAGCCTTTTTGCTTTAGGACCGCTGCCATGCGCCGGTTCGCCATGACCCAATTGTGAAGCGAGGCTTCGTCCCGGTCAAAACCCAGGTCATGCTCTCCCACCTCCAGCCAGACGCGCAACGGCTTCGGCGGGCTTTGCGGAATCAGATGCTCATGATATTCCCAGGCTCCGTCCGGAGAGGCTGGATTATACGGCGATTGTTGGTTTACGAATGTGCCTGAATAACTCAACACACGGCGATAAAGGTCCGGATGAAACCATGCCATCGTGAAAGCGCAGGATGCGCCCGAACTGCCGCCCATCGTCGCCCGCCCGTTCGGATCTTTTGTCAATGTCACATGGCAAAAACGTTCGACCTGCGGCAACACTTCTGCTTCCACAAACTCCGCGTATTTTCCTGAAAGAGTATCGTATTCGAGTCCGCGTTCGCTGCCGCGCCCGTCGCCGCCTCCGTTTTGAATCATCACCGCAACCATTGCGGGCGCGCGATGCCCGGCAATCAGATTGTCCAGCACCACCGGAAGCCGGTTCGTGTAGCCTTTGCCATCTTGCACAACAATGAATGGCGCAGCCGTTCCGCTCACGTATTGTTTTGGAACATAAACATACACGTCACGGTGGTACGGACCGTTGAGCCCCGGATAATATTTGCTGTCCCCGGCAAAAAGAATGAAATGGTAAACATCGCCTTTGGGAACGTCCGGATTTACGCGCATCTCCGGCGCATTCCTGTAGTCAGGGCCAATCACAGAGTCCTGGGCCCGCGCGCGGGCCGAGCTCAACGCAATACAAAAAATGGCAACTAAGATTGGATAGAGAGGTTTCATTTTTTTACATACCCGTTCGACTTAAACCACTCAACCGCCTCGGTCAATGCCTGCTTCGGCGGCGTCTGTGGCAGGCCTAACTGCGTAACCGCTTTGTTTGAATCAAACCACATTTTGTATTTCGCCATTCGCACGCCGGCCAGCGGCACTTTCGGCGGTTTCCCGGTGAGCCAGGCAATTCTTTCGCTCGCGTGACCGGCTGCCAGCGCGACCCAGCGCGGGATTTTTGTTCGCGGCGCGCGGATGCCTGTGATTTCTTCGAGGACTTGCAACGTTTGTTTCATCGTCCAGTTCCCCTGCATATTGCCGAGGATATAGCGCTCGCCAATGGCGCCTTTTTCGGCCGCCAAAATGTGTCCTGCCGCCACATCGCGGACGTGGACCCAGTTCAACCCCGTTTCTATATACGCCGGCAGTTTCCGATTCAGGAAGTCGACAATCAACTGCCCTGTCGGCGTGGGTTTGACGTCCCGCGGACCCACCGGCGCGCTGGGGTTGACAATGATGATCGGCAATCCGGAACGGGCGAGCTTGATGGCAATCTCTTCAGCCTGCCATTTCGAGCGTTTGTAATGATTGGTCAATTGTTCCTGCGAAATGATTTGGAGTTCGTTTGACGGGACGATTACGGTCTTTTCCGTTTTCGGCAGCCCGATGCAACCGACGGTGCTGGTATGGACGATGCGCTGGCAACCGGCGCGGCCAGCGGCTTCGAGCACGTTGCGCGTGCCCGTGACGTTCGCTTCATACATCGGCGTATAATCGCGCAACCACAAGTGATAGCTGGCGGCGACGTGAAAACACCATTGGCACCCTTCCATTTCGCGCCGGAGCAAATCGGGATCCAGCACGTCGCCGGTCGCGCGCTCAAAAGTCGTCGCCCCGGCGAGGGCTCGTTCATCCGCGTTGGGACGCAGCAGCGCCTTGACCCGATGGCCTCGCGCCAGCAATTCGTGCACAAGGTTCGAACCTACAAATCCCGAAGCGCCCGTCACAAAGCATTTCATACAAAAGAAGCCACGCTGATTTTGCGAAAAGATTTATAAAATTTCCATAAAAAGTTTTCTGTCCGCTTGACTTGGTCCTTTAAATATGGAACTAATTATGAGCGTTCTATGCAGGCTAAGAACGGTATCAGAAAAAAGACACGCGCGAACCATCGTGAACTGGACGTCAAGATCAGTTTCATGGAAGGATTGGTGCGTCGCGATCCAACCTACGTCGATGCTCTCCAGCTCCTCGGCGACCATTACACCCAGCGCGGCCGGTTTTCCGA
>DASYZW010000642.1:0-1987 GCA_035945915.1 Verrucomicrobiia bacterium
AATGAAGGCATGCAGTTCCTGAGGAATGAAGTCAACGGCAGTATGTTCATCAGCGAGTCCATAGCGCCGCTGTTTCCGTATCAATATGCCCATAGCCGGCGCATCGCGTGTGACGCCTACACGTCTTTCATCTCGAATACGAAATACACGATGAACGCAGTCTCGCTGGGCTGGTGGATCGGCGGGCGGCTATATCAGTATAATGACCCGGACATGATGGTGTTCGACAACGGGCCGACGCTTGATGAAAACGAGAGCCGCCTGATCAATTGCGCCGTTACGGGACTCTACTTGAACGGCAGTCTTTTGACCAATGCCGCCAGCGTCGCCCAGGCGCAGTTGTGCCTGACCAACGCCGCTATTAATACAGTTGCCCGCGTCGGGCAGACTTTCCGGCCGGTGGATGGGCCCCAGGGAACGGGCGCCGGCAATATATTTGTACGGCAGGACGGTGAAACCTGGTGTCTGGCGGTATTCAACTACACCGGGAACGCGACGAACGAGACAGTCAATTTGACCAGCGCGGGTCTGCCGCCCGAGACCTTTATCGCGACGAACCTATGGGACGGGACAACGTCGCCGGCGACCAGCACCCTGAGCGTGAGCCTGGCTGGAGATCAGGCGAAATTGTTCCGGCTGGCGATGAGCAATCCGCCGCAGCCCCGTTTTGCCTCCGTGACTCCAACCGGAGCAGGGACGTTTGCTTTCAGCGGAAGCAATGGAATACCGGGCTGGGGCTATAGCGTGGTGTCGACCATGAATCCGATGCTGCCGGTGGCGCAATGGCAATTGGTTGCAACCAATAGTTTTGATTCAAATGGGGATTTCAGCTTTACGAATACGTGGGGCTCAAATCCCGAGGCATTTTACCTTTTGAAATTACGATGATGCCTTACGCAGATTTTAACTCGACTAAACCGGCGATATACAGAAGGGAAACTTTATGTTGAAGTATAAGCGAATGAACATTCCAGATCGTGGCAGAATGGAGAGGCCGCAGGCTGTTCGCGCGCGCAACGGGCACAACGGCGAGGAAGAGGTGCAGGTTCGCGTGGAGGAGATGGTCATACCCACGTATATGCCCGCGCCGCCGGACAAAAATCCGATGTTCCTGGAAACCCGCGTCTATCAGGGCAGCAGCGGCAAGGTTTATCCATTGCCATTCACCGACCGGATCTCCGAAACGGCCGTCGACCGGAAATGGAAGGCGGTTTGGATTGAGAATCAATACATTCGCGCCCTGGTTTTGCCGGAGATCGGCGGGCGGATCCACGTGTTACAGGACAAAACCAACGGCTACGACGTCATTTATCGCCAGCCGGTCATCAAGCCCGCGCTTGTTGGGCTGGCGGGGCCATGGATTTCCGGCGGCATCGAATTCAATTGGCCGCAGCACCATCGGCCGGCGACGTTTTTGCCGGTGGATTTCGAAATTGAAACGCACCCGGACGGCTCCAAAACGATTTGGTGCAGCGATCATGATCCCATGTGCCGGATGAAAGGCATGCACGGCGTTTGCCTGCACCCGGGCAAAAGTTTCCTGGAACTCAAAGTGCGCGCGTATAACCGGACGCCGTTCGTCCAGACGTTTCTATGGTGGGCCAATGTGGCTACGCGCGTGCATGAAGCCTATCAAAGTTTCTTTCCTCCGGACGTTTATTATGTGGCGGACCACGCCCGCCGTTCAATGAGCGAATATCCACTCGCCAGGGGTTTCTATTACGGAGTCAATTACGGCGAACGCGGCGAGCGAGGGATTCCGACGAATGAAATCCCGTCACAATTTGTCCCGCCGCATTGCCGCGGCGCGAAGAAGCAGAATCCGGAAATGCCGAATTACGCGCCAAACGACCTTTCGTTTTACGCAAATATTCCGGTGCCGACGTCGTACATGTGCCTGGGCAGCCGGGAGGATTTTTTTGGCGGCTACGACTATAAGGCCCGGGCCGGCATCATTCACATCGCCAATCACCATATCTCGCCCGGA
>DASYZW010000643.1:0-2689 GCA_035945915.1 Verrucomicrobiia bacterium
GTTGCCAGATAGGCTATGGTTGCTACTGCGTATCAACACGTTACGGGCAGCTCGGGCAGAGCCCAAAAATAAAAAATTTGGGATCGCCGTGAGAAATACGCTGAAAGGCGGACAAAGAGAGCGCTCGGAACGGGAAGGTCACGACGGCCAGGCAAGTCGCGTGTAACACTTCCGAAGGCCGGCGATGCTACAAACGGCACCGCTGGACTGTGAGAAAAAGCAATCTATGAGTGAAGAGGCGAGACCCGTGGCGTCGGGCGAACGCACCGCCAAAAGCGGTGGCTGACCCGGAGCCAAACGGTTAAGATGCGAAAGAATAATCGCAGGCGTGTCTTGACCCGGTTCGCAGGCTGGTGGCCGCAACCATCAGTCGAAGTGAGCTTAAAAGCCTCACTTGAAATTCAGTAACCGAAAGGTGCTGGACGGCCCTGCCACGAGGCCGGAACTCCGCTTGCCGTGGAGAATGGCGTCGGGAATCCGGCAGCCCCCGAAAGGGAGAGCGTCTAATGCCGGTCCGGGAAAGAGAGATTGACGAACTCCCATTCCCCATTTGTCCCTGCTCGACCGAAAGGTCGGGCGGGGACTTAATGTTTTTGGCAATCTACGGTCCCCGACTTGCCATTTAGGCGAATCAATTCCTCCCGACTGCCGCGATTGAATCCCGAAGAATTCAATGATGGAAGAAAAGGAAACTGGATTTCCTCCCGGTAGCGCGCTCGCTGATGGACTCCTCCAAAAATACCAAGTGCCATGAGCGTCGTAAGTGTCACGCTAAGGACCCTCTTGACAGATCAGGTGAAGCGAGATGGTAAGTATCGTAAGCAGTGATTTAGCCGCCTCCTGTTGCGGGCGCCGTGGGCGTGATAAAAATGGGGTCGATAAGTAACAAATCCCCATTGGGTCGGCGGCAGGCGGCAGCAACTGAAAGCGCAGCCATGATACCTTGATTAATTTATCGGGAAAAGAACAACAGCCATTTTCGATTGCGCGTTACAATGAATCCTGGCGGGCTGCGTAGGCATGGCCCTTCCGACAATGGCGCGAAGAACGGCCGTGCTTCCCTCCTGGCGGCCTGGCCGACAATTCTTGTATTGTAGCGGCCCTGTAGCGGCAAATGTAGCGGGCTAAATAATTGATTATCAATAATGTAGCGGGTGTAGCGGCCTGGACGACTTCACCGTTGTAGATACACGCGCGAAGAATCAAATGAGCGTCTATCACTCATGGCACTTCCTATTTCGCTATCTCAAAACTATTTTCCGCCTCTCGGCAACGCGCTCGTACCCGCGTAAACCGCGTTCTTGCCGAGCAACTGCTCGATGCGTAAAAGCTGGTTGTATTTCGCGAGACGGTCCGAGCGACTGAGAGATCCGGTTTTTATCTGCCCGCAATTCGTCGCCACCGCGATGTCCGCGATGGTGCAGTCTTCGGTTTCACCGGAACGATGCGAAAGCACAGCCGTGTAGGCATGGGTTTTGGCCAATTCAACACAATCCAGGGTCTCGGTAAGCGACCCGATCTGGTTGACTTTAACCAAAATCGAGTTGGCTGTGCCGGTATCAATCCCTTTCTGCAGGAATTTGACGTTGGTCACGAATAAGTCATCGCCCACGAGTTGGACTTTGTCACCGAGCTTGTCCGTAATCTTTTTCCACGTCGCCCAATCGCTTTCGCCGCAACCGTCTTCAATAGACACAATCGGGTATTTGGCGGTCAGCTTGGCGTAAAATGACACAAGGTCATCTCCGGTCACGGTTTCGCCGGTGGATTTCTTGAATGTGTACTTGGAATTGCCGTCGTAAAACTCCGAGGCCGCCGGATCAAGCGTCAGGTAGATGTCCTTGCCGGCCTTATAGCCCGCGTCTTTGATGGCCTGGACAATCGTTTCGAGGGCTTCTTCCACGCTGCCCAGTTTGGGCGCAAACCCGCCTTCGTCACCGACCGCCGTGCTGCAGCCTTTTTTCTTAAGCACTGCTTTGAGCGCATGAAAAGTTTCCACAATTGCGCGCAGGCCGTCACTGAACGTCGGCAACCCCAGCGGCATGATCATAAACTCCTGGAAATCAATCGGCGCGTCCGAATGGGCGCCCCCGTTGATGACATTGGCCATGGGTACCGGCAGCACCTTGGCGTTTGGCCCGCCGAGATATTTGAACAGCGGCAAATTAAGCGCGGCGGCGGCAGCCTTGGCGTTCGCCAGCGAAACCGCGAGGATGGCGTTGGCGCCCAATTTGGATTTCGTCTCCGTTCCGTCCAGGTCCAGCATGGTGCGGTCAACCGAAACCTGGTCTACTGAATCCAGGCCGCGTAACGCCGGCAAAATTTTTTCGGTGACGTTGGCGACGGCCTTTTGCACGCCCTTGCCCAAAAGGCGCTTTTTATCGCCATCCCGCAGTTCAATGGCTTCATGTTCGCCCGTGCTGGCGCCGCTGGGTACAGCCGCGCGTCCGGCGGCTCCGCATTCGAGCGTGACGTCCGCTTCCACGGTTGGGTTTCCACGCGAATCAAAAATCTCGCGCGCCTCAATATTTGCAATTTTAGTCATAAAAAATCGGGACATGATAGGATTTTGAAGCGCTTAGTCAAGAAAGTCTGATGTAATCTCACGGCATCTGCGGGCATTGCTTATCGTGACGGCAATGGCAATTCAGGCGAAAATCGGACCGATTGACCTATCCGCGACTGTCAA
>DASYZW010000644.1:0-4258 GCA_035945915.1 Verrucomicrobiia bacterium
TGGACATGAAGTACTCGCCGCCCAGGACCCCGGCGGAATCTGGATTTTGAAAACACCTCCTTCGCCGCAATTGGATGAGTCACTTTCAAATGGCAGTCTGACTCTCTCGTGGATTGTGCCGTCGACCAATATGGCGCCGGCGGAAAGCCCCGATCTCATCAATTGGACGCATCTGACCAATGCTCCAACGTTAAATGACTCGACGTTGGAGGAGCAACTGACGATTTCGCCGACCAATCCCGGCAGCTTCTTTCGTCTCGAAAGCTACTAACTGAAAGCCCCAGCGGGCGAAAATATTTGTAGCAGTCCAGGGCAAGTGCGACTCCGCGAGAACGTCGCCCCGGGTGACGTCACCCAAAATATTGCCGCCTGACTGCGCATCCGCGATAGCGGGCATCATAACTTGTCGGCTAATCCCGCTTTATTCAAGGCGTGAATAGCTATCACAAACGGTGGCTTGCCGAGAAACCTGGATGAAATGGTTTTTCGAAAGATTTTCACATCTATCTAATTGGTCACACACTTGTAACAATTTTGCATTTTCCCTGGCGTTGATTTTGTCCGATAAAGCTCGTGGTTATGGCAATGTCACCGCGAGCGCTGATCGAATTTTGGCGGGAGCGCATTGTCGCAATCGTCCTGGGTCAATTGGCGCAGGGAGTGACTCCGCAAAAGGTTGCCTTGAGCATTGCGCTGGGAATCAGTCTCGGCGTCATTCCGGTCCTGGGCACGACGACGGCGCTTTGCGCGATCGCGGCCATTCGGCTCAAGTTGAATCAGCCGATCATCCAGTTCGTGAACTGGCTGGTGTATCCGCTGCAGTTGGCGTTGATATTGGTGTTTGTGCGGATCGGAGAATGGATGACTCACGCGCCCCAGGCGGTTTTCACTTTTCCTGAACTCATTAAATTATTTCACGAGTCGCCCCTGAAATTCGTGCAGGAATTTGGCATCTGCCAATTGCAGGGACTGATTGCGTGGCTTTTCATCGCGCCGATTTTCACCGCAATCCTATTTTTCACCCTGATTCCCCCGCTGAAACAGATCCAGCATATTCACGGCCTGGCTCAAAAAGCCTTTCAGAAAAAGATCGATCCGGGCCAATAATTTCCAGCGTCGGCATGGCCTTTGTCCATTCGGATGCGATCAAATCTGCTTGCCGGTTTTGCCGATCCGGGCATAATATTCCTGAGACAATTGGAGGCGAAACCTCGGCTTCATTGTCGCATGGCATTGCCAGCGTAGCTCAGGGGTAGAGCAGAGGACTCATAAGCCTTTGGTCGGGGGTTCAATTCCCTCCGCTGGCACCATTCTAAAACAGCATGAATACAGGGTTTTACCGCTTTCTCGCATCCTCTGCTAATCCGCGTCAACCCGCCTGAATGGGACGGATTTTGGCAACTGGTGGCAGTGATGACGCGGTTTTTTAATCCCGGCTTTGAATGCCGCGCGCCGGGGTTGCCTGGACTTTTCTTTACGTTTGCGAAAATCCGTTTATGGATTAGGTTACGGTTATGAGCACAAGGAGGCTTGGTTTGGTTTTGGGCACAGTCATGCTGTGCATGTTTGCTTTCATTATTTTCACCGGCTGCGTCGGGTACGTGGGTCCCGAGGGCGACGGCGACGAAGGGGTTTATGTCAGTCCACCCGAGCCGGACATGGTCATCTTTGGCGGCGACTATGATCGCGGGGACGACGAGCATGCCTATTACCATCGAGGATATGAAAGCCGCCAGGAGGTTTACCATGGTGATCGCCGTGGTGGTGATCATCATTGGCGCTAAAGAAGAAACACTATGAAACAACCATTATCACTTCCCGCTTTTTTTGGCCGGTCAGCGGCGGCATTGGCCGCGTGTTCGGTCGCAATAGCCGTTCACGCGCAGGACCCGCCGGACGCGCCCGCGGCGGGCCAGCGGACCTTCACTTCGCCGGATGACGCGGTGGCGGCCCTCCGGATGGCGGTTGAATCTGATGATCGCGCGGCCCTGGACAAACTTTTTGGCCCGGATATCCAATCGCTGCGGACGGGCGACAAAGTCCAGGACGCGAAAAATGCGCGCCGATTTGCCAGGGCGATGGCGGAGAATTGCCAGCTCGACAAACAGAGCGCCAACGAAATCTTTATTGACGTCGGGACAAATAATTGGCCGATGCCCGTTCCGCTCGTGCAAACGAACGGGCAATGGTTTTTTGACACGCCGGCGGGCAAGGAGGAAGCGATTGACCGGCATATCGGCAAGGACGAACTGGCAGCGATCGGGGTTTGCCGGACGTACGTGACCGCCCAGCAACAGTTCGCCGCGATGAACGGCGGCGTTTACGCGGAAAAGTTCAAAAGTTCAGACGGCAAACGGGACGGCCTTTATTGGCCTTCCACGGAAAAAACGCCCGCGTCGTCGTTCGGACCTTTGGTCGCCGAGGCGGAAGCGGAGGGCTACAGCGGCGGGAAGGGTGCGCAGCCGTTCCACGGTTACTTTTTCAAAATATTAACCCGCCAGGGACCGGCCGCGCCCAACGGGAAAATGGATTACATGAGCGATGGGAGTTTGAAAAACGGTTATGCGCTGGTGGCGTATCCGCAACATTGGGATCAATCGGGAATTATGACGTTTATTGTCGGCCCAAATGGCACGGTGTATCAGAGAAATTTCGGCGAAAAGACCGAGCGAATCGCTTCCAGGATGAAAGAGTATAATCCAGACAGCCAATGGCGAGTCGTGCAGGATGAGGGAATCAGGGACGTGCTGCTGGAGAAATAAAAGTGCCGCGCGACAGATAAACGCGCGACCGACCTGGCGCATCAAGCAGGCGTTTCAGTCTTGGCGAGAGCAAGCGCGCAGCCCAGAAGCGTGAATGCAGTCCAGGCGGAGGCGGGAATGTAGAGCCCGAATTCACCGAATTCCTGGATGGACCAGCCGAGGAGACCCAAAAACAGGGCCAATTTAACGGGGTCGCGAACTTTCCATGTATTCCTGCCAATGACCACCAGCAGCGCGACCAACCAACTGCAATAGAAAAGGCCGGCGGGGATACCGGAATCGGAGAATTGTTCCAAATAATCGTTATGGGCCAGGCGAGCCATCTCAGCATCGGGCGATTTCAATTGGGCGTAGGGGCGTTGAAAGGTCCCGGGACCGGTACCGAAGCCGGGGTGCGAAGCCGTCGTTTGCACGGCGGCTCTCCAGTAATCCAGGCGCGCGACGGCACTCGTGGCGCCCCGGGCGAAATAAGTGTGAAAACGAACGGCGAAAACGCCCATTCCCAAAACGGCGACGAGCGCGAGCGCAGCGATTTTCAATTTGAAGGACCAGGACAGCCGGAAGAGGCAAAGGGCACCGATGATGATGGCGATTAACCAGCCAAACTTTGACCCGGACCAAAAGAAGGCGGCGGCCGCAAGCAGAAGACTGACACCCACAGCCGGGGCCCGGACGAGCGGCCGGAGAGCGCGCGCGGCCCGGATGGTGAGAACCAAAAAGATTGGAAACAAAAGCAGAATCATTTCGGCGAGCGCATTGGGATACACCATTGTGCCCATGACCCGGTTTTTTTGAAACTTCGCCAAAATGACCGGGTTGACAATATCAACGCCGTTCGTCGTGAGAATAGTGCGGTCGAGCCTCATCTCCTGAACGGTTTGGGGCGGAAGATTTGTCCATCCGAGCTTCTGCTCTTCGATCAAAAACCTTGTGTCCTGCGGGAATTCAATCCGCTGGCGAATGGCGCAAACGAGGCAAATGGCAAAGGCAGCCAGAATGCCCGGCAACAGGAGATTCAACCGACGCGGAGAATTCATAATCAGCGCCCCGATAAAAAAACAGACGGCACAGCCGCAAAACTGCCACAGGGTGGTCACGGTCAAATCGTGATCGACAGTCGCCGCGGCCGAGAGGAACTGCCAGGCCAGCCAGAGCAAGGGTAACAGGAAGAGCGATTTCCGGATTCGGCGTTCGGCTGGACTCCGCCCGTTGATTTCTTCACTCGCATTGGAGCGGTTAGCCGATTTGGAAACCGGCGCGGCGTTTTCCGATGGATCGGCCGATGGATGCCTGCCTCCGGCCACGGCTACTATGGCGATGATTGCGGTTAACGGGAAAAAAATCCAATTTGCCCAATGCGTGGGCCAGGAATCGGCCCAAAACTCGGAGAGATTGGCCGGCGGGGAAATCTTCCGGTCCAGGATGACCGGATCGCCGAACTTTAAGATGCACAGGCCAAGAAACAACCCGAAGAGCGGCGCGCAGATGTCCAGGGC
>DASYZW010000645.1:0-6519 GCA_035945915.1 Verrucomicrobiia bacterium
TCATGATGATATGGTGAAAGCTCGCCTCCATATCTGTAAATATTTTCCGTTTTTGGTGACAATCTATAACCTTCCTTCTCGACCGATTTTATTGCTAAGCTGTCACCCGTAACACCACTAATTACAAAACGCCCGCCAGAGTCAGTTTCCTTGTCAATTGGAATGATTTGATCTTCATCCCCCCACGGAGCAGCGATAATGACTCTTATATGCCGGACTTCAACTCTCACTTTAACACCAGATATTGGATTTTTATCTTGATCAATTATCTGACCATAGAACTCAATCGGCTTATTCTGGGACTCCATGTATTGACGAATTTCATTCGTTTTCTGCCGATCATTCACAATTAACGTCGGATTTGCTAGGGGAGAAGCGGTTGTTTGAGTCGTTTGTGCATTTGCCTTCACAGCGTTCATCACTGTAGCAATATTTGTCGTAGACGAAGACCTAGCTCCGGCTGTCTCCTTGTCCGTTTTTTCTCCTATGGTTTTCGGCCGAGGAATAAAGTAATAAACCAAGAGTAACACGATCACAAGCGCTCCAAATAATAGCCGAACTCGATGTCTTTTCATTTTGGTCTTGTCAATTTGGTTGATAAAAGAAATTGTTGCCAAAATTGCCAGCGGTTCATGTTGTTCGAATTAAATTCTCCACTATGGTCTTTATGTTGATCTCCAAAACCAAATAAAGCGTGTAAATCCACCTGTTGCTTTTTAAAAGCTCCTCCCACGTTCGCCTGTGCGCCAAGCGCGTAACAGCGCGTTTCATCGCAATAAGCGAATATTTTGTAAGTATAAGCCGGCAAATCGATTTGTATTTCCAAGTATCCCATGTAAAAGTGTAATCCATCCCATCCAAATCCGCCGTCGGGTTTGAGATCCTGATCCAGTTGCCAATGAATTCCATTAAGTGCCCAGTCATCCGGGTTGTAGAAATTGATAAAATTCCTTGCACCTGCCATGCCATCGAAATAGCAGGGGCCGCCGTTGGTTGGATAATTTCCATAACGGTTTGGTGTGCCGTCATCAAGCAACGAACGAATCCCGCGAAAATCTGCCGTTGGATCGTAGCAATGCGACGCAATCGCGCCTTGCATGGCGATGTAGGTGTCCACCACTTGATTCGAGCCGGCCAGTTTTAGCGCCTCGCCGGCAACCACGTTGCCCATGCTGTGAGCAAACAGGTAAACGTGGCCCGGATATATCCCGTTGAGACTTGCAAGGAGATTTTCCAGCCCAGGTCCGGAATTCCACGCATTAAACTCGCTGTTGTCAAAATTGTCCGGATCAGTCACCACCGACTTCCAGGATCCGAACCCATATCCCGTCGGCCACTGGAATGCGCCGAAACGCCCCTGGTAACCCTGCCAATAGAGCCGCTTGAATGCCGTTTCCGCAAACGCGTCCTTTTCCCAATCAGCCAGATTCCAGCCATGCACGAAAAGAATGTAATTGTTCTCCGCTGGAATGGTCGAATCATAAGAATACGGCGCCGTCACAAGGCTTGCCCTCGCCGCGGGTGGAGAACTGGGATCATCTCCCACCGTCCAACGATCGTACATTTCTTTCACGTCCTGCAATTTTAAGTAAAGTGGCGGCCCTTCGGCCAGCTTGGTCCTGCCATCATTTTTGTAAATCGCGACTACCAGTTGCCCATTGCCGCGGCTGACGGCGTCAAAGAGCAGATGTGCCACCGGCTGGTCATCGGAAAGGTTCGCCCAAAAACCCGGCGGAAAGATAAACGGATTGTATCTGCTCAGTATATTGCGATGCGCGAACTCAATAATGTGTGTGCCATAATTGGAAACTTGTCGCGCGGCCGTGGTGGAATCAGTCAAGTAAAGCGCTCCGCCATCGGTTTCGGCCGCCTGGAAGAACTGCATTTGTGGATCATCGACAGCATCTTTCCATTCCAACGCCAGCAACAATGAGCCGTTTTGCAGTTCAGTGGTGAGACCCTTGGTGTTGATCCATAGCCGCGCGTAATCCTCCAGATCCCGCGGGCAACTGATGGCCAGATTGTTCGCATCCAAGCCGGCGGACGGGTTCAAATCATCGTAATCATCGATGGAACCGTCATATCCGTCGTGATCGTTATTGACCCAAAACCGATACGGATTGTACGCAGTGGTCTGGTCCCGGGCGTCAAAACTGATTTGCCCGTCGCGATTGGCGTCCACGGCCGGCGGCTCAAGTTCGATGGCTCTGACGTCAAAGTCATAGTTCCCGGTTTCGTACGTGGAGGGGGTGATATCGATTTTCGTATCCGCCGGGAGCTGAAGAACGGCCGCGCCCCAGGTTTGGCCAAAAGACCAGACATTCGCCTCGCCGGTGTCGATCAGTGTCTTACCGTGGATCTTTAACCATCCGGGCGGCATGGGGACTCCCCACCAACTGCCGCCAGCTTTGACATAATAAACGCCATCCACCAGAATCAGGAAGGTCTTCGTCGTGCCGGGGGTTCCGGTGCCGGTGTCCAGTTCAATTTTATCCCGCTCGTGGCCCCAGTCGCGCCAGGGCGTGTAATCCGGCGGCCCATTGTCGCCTCCCTCGAAAGTTTCATCATAATACCCGTAGGCGGATTGCTCCCAGGAAACACTTTTGAGATATCCGGAAACGGTGCTTCTATGGGTGACCGGGTCGACGCAGTGGCCATTCCAAATATCCCAGGAAGTATCGCGGACATAATTTGTACCGTCCCAGCTTTCGGAATCAAGATAGGTTCGAGGCTGCCAGCAATCCTGCGTTACGTGCTCAATAATTTCGTCATTTTGCCAGATGTCATAATCGGTTGCGTGGAGATTCTCCCAATGGCCGGTGTTCCAAGTATACGCAACCAGGGCCACCGACGCCGGTTGTGACTGGCTGAATTGTTGAGAGTTCCCGGGAGGCGAGCTCATCGGCAGGAACATCATTTCCGAACCGGTGCCGGCTTGCGCTTCCACATCAAAAACTGCCTTGCCAGTCGTCGTCACGGGTACGTTGTCCGCACTCCACGTGCCATCGCTGTTGACCGTTGCCGAAACCCCATTGACGGTCAGACTGTAACCGGCGTCGCTGATCGTGCCGCTGACGGTTACAGAAGATTGGTTCCCCTGACCGCTCGAAAGCGGATTCATCGTCACGATCACGGCGCTTTGATGGACGGTTATGCCGGTCACGCTCGAGTTGCCTGCATTGTCAGTTGCCGTAAGCGTTACGGTGTTTTGGCCAGCGCCCAACGGCAGGTCTTTCACCCAAACCGTTCCATCACGTTGCACCGACCCTCGAACGATGTTTGTGCCGCCGTTAGCATCCACAATTTGCGCCGCAACCACGGCATTGTCATCGTCCACTTGCGCCTGCAAGGTAAACTGGGTGCCACTGATGGATGCTCCATCCGGCGGCCAAAGAATGGTCAGGGCCGGTGGCGTGTTGTCATTCGAATAATCCAGCGTGTAGCTAACGCTGGTGCTGGCCGTGTTGCCCGCCAAATCGGTCGCGTGCAGGGTAATGGTGTTACAACCATCGGCCAACGCAAGATCGTAACATTGAAAATAGTTCGTCGTGAACGCCATCGAGTTGGTGTCGTAATATCGGCCGGTGATATATCCCGGCTGGCCGGCAACCACGCTGACCGCGTTGCTCACGTCATAGCTCAGACTGCTCAATGGTTCATTAACCAATCCCTGCACCTGAATCAGCGGCTGCGAAACGGTGTTGCCGGCGGGACTGCTCACCCCCAAGACCGGCGCCGTGGTGTCCAGCGTCAGTCCCATCATCTGCCAGGTCTGCCGGGCGTCGGCCGGCAAGCCGCGCAGACCGATCCAGATCAGATGCGGGCCTTCGACCGGATCCAAATTGATGACGATGTTTGAACCGGGGTAGGAACTCCACGAGCCCGTTGAGGGTATGAAATTTGTGCTGTCCACAATCGAAATGTAACCGGGGACGCCGCGGCTGATGTTTAATTGCACCGGCACCCGGCAGTCGTTGACATCATGGTTTGTCGCCAGAATCGAGAACAAGATGACATTCGGGTCAAAACCATTGGTGTAATCATACAGCAACGTATTCCCCTGGCTGTCCAAATTGGTATCCCACAAGGTCAAGGTCCCGAAATATTTCCAAAACCACCAGTCCGGCGTGGCATTGCCATTTTCCGTCACGCCCGTCCAATCCGCCGCCCGGATGAACAGCGCCCTGGCCCGTTCAAGAACCGAAACGGTGAAAGGCATGGCCATCGCATTCGTTGGCCACACGACACCTGGCTCAATCGTCCAATTGGTCAGTGTCAAATCGGTCTTGCTCAGCACTTCATAGACCTGGTTGGTCGCATTGTTCAGAATCAAGCTGGCCACTCCGTTGGTGATTCCCGTGATCTGCAGCCACAACGCGTCCGTTGGGAAGTCGAAGGCCGAATCAAACTTGCCACCGTAATTTTCATCCTTCGCGAGCACAGCGTTGGCGATCTGGCGAGGTGCCGCCGGTGGCGGCCGTGTTGCCCGAGCACAATTAGTCCCGGTGTCGGCCCGCGAAGCCGCAGCAGCATATTGGACCGGCATCCCGGCGTGTTGGGCGTTAAGCAGATGCAGTCCGACAACCAATCCTGTAATCAATAACCATCCGGCTGGAAACCTTCTGAATACTTTCATCTTTCCGTTTCCGTACGAAGCTTTCAGAGCCTTTGATACGGAACCTCATCGGCACAAACCTGACACCCCCACTGGAGGCGCTGCCGAACACCCGTCATCAGTGAATGAAGCTACCTGACGACCATCCGTCTCTATGCCGTTCAGCGAAGTTTGCCAAGATTTTTTTTGAACATTTTCAACCCGTCTTTTGTTCCCGCCAACGCATTAAAAGTTAAGCCCCTTTGCATGCACCAACGCCATTTCAACTTGAAACCTGCTGCCACAAAGTGTTAGCGTCCAATGCAGGTGAAAAAGCGGCGGCCCAATTCAACTGGAGCAAGCCTCATCGCTCCATGTGCGGACCATTCACAAATGCTCCATGTCAGGTCCCAAAACCGCCTTCCCGACCCAGGCCAAACGGGGCATCAGCCGTCTCATCGTAACCCATTTAATTTTAACGAAATGAACCAACATCGGCAAAATCACCTTGCCGACTTGGGCCAAACCACAGTTTGGCAGAATACCTGTTAGGCAACATTAAAGTTATGAATCCAACATCACAGACTGTATTGACAACAACGAACTGGCCGCTCGATATAGCGTGGCAGGCAATACCACTAATCAACATCGTATTGGCTATTTCTGCCACAGTGCGTTGCGTCAGGACTGGTCAGCGTGGATCAGCATTCGTTTTGTGGCTCATGTTTATTTGGTCGGTGCCGGTCATAGGACCGATTGTCTCGTTGTGTGTTATTCGACGGGCACCCTCTGCAACGTAGTCCAGGCCATGATGATGATGTGGCTTAACACTTCGCTGGCATCTAACGCTGTTTACGTTGGTCTGTTTGCGCTTCGGTCTTCCGGTTTTCGGAAGTCACTGGCGCCGTGGCTTCTTTTGGTCGTTAGGCCACACGCACACAAATGATATGACACATCGTCCTACATGGTGGTCTAGCCCCAGCGTGTGGTTGGTTTGTATCATTCTTGCTGGCGTAGTCGTCAATATGACCATTCGGACTCCGAATACCGTTGGTGGCGGAGAGGCGATGATGTTTATCATCATTGTGCTGTCGGTGATTTTTAAAGCGACGTTCCAGTATTTTATGAGCAGATGGCAGAGGCGAAGGGACGAGAGACACAAGTGAGATGAGAGCCATGTGGCCTAACCGCGCTGGCATCTAACGGCGAGTCCGCCGTTGGCTGAGGCATTGTCACAATTCCACGCTTGCGGTTCTTCGCGCCGTGGCTCAGCTCACCTCGTCAGGCCGCCTGCAAAAGTCGGCCATCCTCTTTCAAACGATATCGCCTTAGAAGTTCTTTGGTTTCTCGCTGGCAAATAAGGTGGATTGACGGAAGCTCTCAGGGAAGTAAAGTCATTTAGCGGTAACAGTCACTTGGCCTCGAGATGTGGGAGTCCAGATTCGTGCCGAGAGGCAGACCCCCGTGGCCGTGGCTTGGTTTTGGACCGTTAGCAGCACACCGATGGATGCAACCACATCCTGGAAAATCGCTATGAGACTAGCATACAAACTTGCCATCACACTCGCGCTACTCACTGCATACGCCCCGTCAGCCAACAGCCAGGTCCTCACATATTCATTACTGCCGGGGGCTACAATTACTCCAATGAATGCCTCCGCAATTACGGGGCCTACCGAGTCATTAACCGGCATCTTCCAATGGTGCGCAGCCTCAGATCCTTACAACGTCGGCGAGTTCGACCTCGTTGGCTTGGATTTCTATAGCGATTCATTTCACTTAACATTGCACCAACCTAACGAATACGAACCCTTCATAAACCCGCCATTGGCTTCCTTCAATGCGGACGTTGACATTACCGGTCTAAGTATACCAACAGGCCAGATGGATTGCTATATGGTGGATGGAACTTATACGGGTGCAAT
>DASYZW010000646.1:0-3696 GCA_035945915.1 Verrucomicrobiia bacterium
TTCCCACCGCCAAAAGTGAGCGGGAACTGAATGAATGGACGGGCGGAGGGCGCTGAAGCTTGACTCGCCTTCCATTCTAATCAGAGGGTGTTTCAAAAACGGGCGGGTCCGGACAAAAATTAGCAAATCGACTACCTCCCAAAAGCATCCTTATACTTTATATTCCCTTATTGACGTGGGTAGAGCAATATAATTAAGGTTAATGTGATATGGCTGATGCCAACGCTCTTCCCCAACAGCGCCGGTTTGCGGAAACATCCCGCCCGGATGCGTGGTGGGTGCAACCGCTGGCGGTCTTTTTGGGCTTTTCCGCGTTTATCGTTTACTCCACCTGGGCGGCGTTTCATCCGTTGCACAACGGCGCGTGCGCCTATTGGTTCAACGGCAGTGGCGCGGATTATTTGTCGCCGTTTTTTTCGCCGGAGATTTACGGCTATTCGCCGCACGCTCTCTTGGGCCAGCCGCCGGGATGGTGGCCTGCGTGGTTGTTTTTTTCGCCGGCATTCCTGGTGCTATGGGCGCCCGCCGGCTTTCGGTTCACCTGCTACTATTATCGCGGCGCATATTATAAGGCTTTCTGGGCGGACCCCATGAATTGCGCGGTAGGCGAGCCGCGCAAAAGCTATTTGGGCGAACGCTATTTTCCGCTCGTCATCCAGAACATCCATCGCTATTTCATGTACCTGGCCGTCGTTTTCATCTTCATCCTCAGCTATGACGCCTGGCAGGCGATGTGGTTTTCAGATGTCACCGGCGCGCGGCATTTTGGCATCGGCGTGGGAACCCTGGTCCTGGTATTAAATGTCGTTTTTCTAGCCTGCTATACCTTCGGCTGCCATTCGCTGCGGCATATTGTCGGCGGATTTTTGGATTCACCCTCCAAAGTGCCTGCCTGCATGAAGAGTTACGCGTGCGTGAGTTGCTTGAATCGCCGGCACATGCTGTGGGCGTGGATCAGTTTGTTTTGGGTCGGGTTCAGTGACGTTTATGTCCGTCTCTGCGCGACCGGCGTGTGGCATGATTATATTTTGATAAAGTGACGACGTCGAAACGGGGCCGGTTCAGGCCGTTGTTTTAGCGTTCCAGGTACTTGACATTTTAACTATTAACGATGGCAACCTACGATACATTTGAATTTGACGTGCTGGTCATCGGCGCGGGGGGCGCGGGGTTGCGCGCGGCGATCGAAGCATCCGCCGCGGGCGTGAAAGTCGGACTGATCTGCAAATCGCTCCTGGGCAAGGCGCACACGGTGATGGCGGAGGGCGGCATGGCCGCGGCGATGGCCAACGTGGACGACCGCGACAATTGGCGCGTGCATTTTTCCGATACGATGCGAGGCGGCCAATACGTCAATAACTGGCGCATGGCCGAGCTTCACGCCAAAGAGGCGCCGGAACGGGTCAAGGAACTCGAAGCCTGGGGCGCGGTGTTTGACCGCACCAAGGACGGAAAGATTTTGCAGCGCAATTTCGGCGGGCACCGCTATCCGCGCCTGGCGCACGTGGGCGACCGCACCGGCCTGGAACTGATCCGCACGCTGCAAGACCGCGGCGTCCACCAGGGCATCGAAATCTTCATGGAGCATACTATAGTGGCCCTGCTCAAGGATGGCGACCGTGTGGCCGGAGCATTCGGGTATGACCGCGAGCGCGGCCGCTTCAAGATTTTCAAGGCCCGGGCTGTCGTGATGGCCACCGGAGGCATCGGCCGCGCTTACAAGATTACGAGTAACTCATGGGAATACACCGGTGACGGCCAATCGCTCGCGTACCACGCCGGCGCGGAATTGATGGACATGGAGTTCGTGCAATTCCATCCCACCGGCATGGTTTGGCCCCCGAGCGTCATGGGAATTTTAGTCACCGAAGGCGTGCGCGGTGAAGGCGGAGTCCTCAAGAACAAGGAAGGCAAGCGCTTCATGTTCGATGACATCCCGGACAATTATAAAAATCAGACCGCGGACAATCCCGAGGAAGGCTGGCGTTATACGCAGGGCGACAAAAATGCGCGGCGTCCGCCCGAACTATTGACGCGCGACCACGTGGCGCGCTGTATCATGCGGGAAGTGAAAGCCGGGCGTGGCAGCCCGCACGGCGGCGTGTTTCTGGACATTGCCTGGATCAAAGAAAAAATTCCAAACGCCGCCGAGCATATCAAACGCAAGCTGCCGAGCATGTATCACCAATTCATGCAACTGGCGAACCTCGATATCACCAAAGAGCCGATGGAAATCGGACCCACGACCCATTATATGATGGGCGGTATCCGCGTGGACGGCGACTCGCAGATGTCCAATGTGCCCGGTTTGTTCGCCGCGGGCGAGGCGGCGGCGGGATTGCACGGCGCGAACCGGTTGGGCGGGAATTCGCTTTCCGATTTGGTTGTTTTCGGCAAACGCGCCGGCGAGTATGCGGCGAAATTCGCCAAAGAAAAGGGCGACGTCAAAATCAACCTGGCCCAGGTCGAGGAAGCGGAAAAGGCCGCCCTCGAACCGTTTGACCGTGGCAACACATCCGCGACGTCCGAGGGTCCTTATCAAATCCAATACGATTTGCAGGACATGATGCAAAACCTGGTCGGCATCGTGCGTCGCGAACAGGAAATGGAGACGGCACTGGTTGGCATTGGCCAACTGAAGGCCCGCGCCGAGAAAGTGGGCGTCAAGGGACATCGGGAATACAACCCGGGATGGCACACCGCGCTGGACCTGAAGAATTTATTGACCGTTTCCGAAGCCATCACCCGTTCGGCGATCGAGCGCAAGGAAAGCCGCGGCGGCCATTTTCGCGACGATTTTCCCAACAAAGACGCAGCCCTTGGCAAGGTGAACATTATCATCAGGAAAAACGCCGATGGCACGATGGCTATTCGGCGCAATCCGATTCCGCCCATGCCGGAGGAATTGCAAAAAGTGATCGAGGAAATGAAGTAAGGCCGTTTCAACGATATGAAAACTGCCGTTTTTAAAATCTGGCGTGGTGATTCCACAGGTGGAAAGCTCGTGGATTACACAATCGACGTCTCCGAGGGCATGGTTGTGCTCGATGCCGTGCACAAAATCCAGGCCACCCAGGCCAATGACCTCGCCTGCCGCTGGAATTGCAAGGCGGGCAAATGCGGTTCCTGCTCGGCCGAAATCAACGGTATCCCCCGGCTCATGTGCATGACGCGGTTGGACGAAATCCCGCTGGACAAGCCGGTCACCATCGAACCCATGAGGGCATTCCCCGGCATCCGCGATTTGACCACGGATGTTTCCTGGAATTTCCGGGTGAAGAAGAAAATCAAGCCGTTCAAGCCGCGCAAACCCGACGCCCCGGACGGCACCTGGCGCATGGCGCAGGAAGACATCGACCGCGTGCAGGAATTTCGCAAGTGCATCGAATGTTTCCTGTGCCAGGACGTCTGCCACGTCCTGCGCGACCATCACAAGCACGATCAATTTATCGGCCCGCGCTTTTTAGTCTATACCGCCGCCCTGGAGATGCATCCGCTGGACACCGAAGATCGGATCAGCGAACTCCGCGAGGCCTACGGCATCGGCTACTGCAACATCACCAAATGTTGCACAAAAGTGTGCCCGGAACACATCACCATCACCGACAACGCCATCATTCCCCTCAAAGAGCGCGTCGTGGATGAATTCTACGATCCCCTGGGCTGGCTTTGGAAAAAGCTCAGGCCCAAAGAAGG
>DASYZW010000647.1:0-10736 GCA_035945915.1 Verrucomicrobiia bacterium
AACCGGAATCGGTCTCCTCGGCCATTTCAGAAACTGGCTTGGTATTGCTGATGGACAAATCAGCAACGTCAATCTCCATTCCTTCGCATAACAGGACGGCGCGTTGGATTTCATTCTGCAACTGACGCACATTCCCGGGCCAATCGAAATCCGTAAGACGGTCAATGGCTTCCTGGTTGAAGCCCTGAATGTCCCGGTTCGCCTGTGCCGCGAAGCGTTTCAGGAAAACGCCCGCCAGCGGCATGATATCGTCGCGCCGCTCGCGCAACGGGGGCAAATGAACGGAAATGGCGCTAATCCGATAAAATAAGTCTTCCCGAAGTTTGCCGTCCTTGATGGCGGCCTGCGGTTCCCGGTTCGTCGCGGCCACAATGCGGCAGTTGGTTTTGTACGTCGTCTTGCCGCCAACGGGCCGCACTTCCTGGTCCTGCAGTACGCGCAGCAATTTGCTCTGCGTGTCCGCGGGCATCTCGGAAATTTCGTCTAAAAACAGCGTGCCGCCCTCCGCCTGCCGGAAAAGACCTTCACGGTCGGAGTGCGCCCCGGTAAACGCTCCTTTGACCGAGCCGAACAATTCGCTTTCGATCAGCTCCCGCGGCAGCGCCGCGCAATTGATTTTGATGATCTTATTCTTGTTACGGGGACTCAGCGTGTGCAGCAAATCGGCAATCACTTCCTTCCCGGAACCGCTTTCGCCGGTAATCAGCACGGTGACATCGCTCGGCGCAACGCGCTCGACTGTCCGGACGACCTCCTGCATGGCCGGACTTTTAAAAATCGGCGAGGCCGTTCCGCTCATCGTTTCGAGCGCACGGCGGAGGGTCAGGTTCTCGGCGCTTTGTTCCTTGCGATCAATCGCGCATTTGACGTCGGCCAGAAGCTTCTCGTTTTCAAACGGTTTCGTAAGGAAGGTATAGGCGCCGCGGCGGCCAGCTTCGATGGCCATGCTCATTGTGCCATAACCGCTCAGCAAAATCACTTCGGTGTCCGTCCATCGGCGCTTAATCTGGGTCAGCAGGTCCAGTCCGTCGGCGTCCGGCAATTTTACGTCCAGCAGTACGACGTCCGGCGCCGGCTGCGGAAAGAGCTTTTTAAGCGCGCCGCCGCTGGCGGCCTGCGACACGTCATAATGTTCGCCCAGCACCGCGGCCAGCAGTTGGCGCAAATCGTTCTCGTCGTCCACCACTAAAATTTTCGATTTCATGTTTTAACTTCTGTAATCTTTCTGTTTTCCGTTTTTGTGGCTGTCTCCGGCGCAAGCTCTCACAAAGCCGGAAAATATCGCCCGATGCTCCGGGTACCGGACCAGGCGCTCGGGATGAAATTGCACCGCCAGGAAAAATGGCGATGCCGGCGAGCCGTTTGCCCCGTCTGGTTTCAACTCCATGGCCTCGACAATCCCGTCTTCTGCACGGGCCACCGCGGCGAACGGTTCCGCGGGTTCCAAAACACCCTGATGGTGCGAGCTGTTCACACGCAAAGTTTTTCTTCCCGTAATTCTGGACAGCAGAGAACCGGCTGTCAACGGAACTTCATGCGTGAGCTCTTCACCCGATTTGGCCTTTCGTGCGTGAGCAACCGCTCGCGGCACCTGGCTGGGGATGTCCATGATCAGTTCCCGTCCAAAAGCAACGTTCAACATTTGAAACCCGCGGCAAATCGCCAGCGCCGGTTTGCCCTGTTCAAAAACTTCCTCAATCAGGATCAATTCCCGTAAATCCCGCGACTCGCCCTCCGGCGGCATCGTCACGGTTTTCATCACCTCCGGCGGCACCTTGTTCGCATATAGCGACGGATTGATATCGTCGCCGCCGGTGAAAAGAACACCGTCAACCCGCCGGACCGCTTCGGCCAGCGCCGCGCGATCGGTCGTCATCGGGGCCACGACCGGTATCCCCCCTGCCTGCAAAATCGCATGTTCATAACGATAGGACACACTACTGGAAGTGTCACAAAATTCGACACCTTTTCGTTCCGTACTTGGCGTCACCAAAATCAATGGCAATTGTGGTGTGTCTTTCACTTAGGCTTTTGTGCAAAAACCGCTTCCAGCCAAGATGGCCCGATTCCTGCTAAAAACCGTTGCCATGACAACTCGGGATGTCAAACGAAGCGCGTTCTATCATCTGCTCAATACTATTACGCCCATCAATCACAAACACAAGGCGGAATTGGACGTGGTCGGCGCTGTCGCCATTGTCGCACTTGTGCTGGCCATTGTGATTGTCGCCGCGATGCTCGTTTAGTACTCAGCGACGCGCTTGAGTGTTTCAGCGTTAAAAAACGTTGAGGGGTTGAGGTGTTTAAATCTCCGCCTGAAATCTTGTAAACTGCCCGAAACTTCGTCGCATTCTGGCATTCCGCAAACTTCTCAAATTACGTTGTGATTGCCACAGTCCGGACGCGACCCCAAGCTTCCCCGCTTTAATTCTTCTGTTCCACCGATTAAATTTGTTCCGTGAAAATTATCACGGATGAAAAATGCGTCGGTTACTCGAGCGCCGGCCACCCTGAACGGCCGGCAAGGGTTGCAGCCACAGTTGCCAAACTAAAAGCGCAGGAGGAGTTGCCCATTCAATGGCTTGCCCCGTCCCGGGTCGCGGATGAACAAATTCTCCGCGCCCACAGTCACGAAATGCTCGTCCGATTGAATGAGCCGGCGGATTTCGATGGCGACACCCCCTATCATGAGAACATTGCCGATTACGCCCGTTCTTCCGTGGCCGCGGCGATGGACGCCATGAAGCTGGCGCGTTCCGGCGAAACTGTTTTCAGTCTCATGCGTCCTCCCGGCCATCATGCTACCCGGGCACGGTCGATGGGTTTTTGCTATTTGAATAATATTGCCATTGCCGTGCTGGAAGCCCTGGCGACAGGCACGGAACGCGCCGCCGTTTTTGATTTTGACGTCCATCACGGAAATGGCAGTGAAGACATTTTGCTGGGCCGCGCCAATGCCGCCTTTTTTTCCGTACACCAATTTCCCTGCTACCCAGGCACGGGTCAAAAAAATCTCGGCGACAACTGCTTTAACTATCCCGTAGCACCCTCCACCCCGCGTGAAACCTGGCGGGCCACCCTCAGCCGGGCCTTCATTGAACTTAAAAGATTTGACCCTTCGCTGATAGCCGTTTCGGCCGGTTTTGACGCCTATTTGCGCGATCCGCTCGCCGATGGCACTCTTTTGGCCGACGATTTCTTTTGGATTGGCCGGGAGATTCGTTCACTGAACGTGCCATTCTTCAGCCTGCTCGAAGGGGGTTACAGCAGCGACCTGCCCGAATTGATCTTTGCTTACCTTAAGGGAATCCAATGACGCTATCCATTAACGAATGACTTTATCAACGGCTTTCACCAACTGTTCCATTTCTTTTTGGGTGCCAATCGTAATTCGAAGGTAGTCGCTTACTTCAGGCGCTGAAAACCAGCGGACCAAAATCCGGCGATCACGCAGTTTTTGAAGCCAATCTTTGGCGGCAAACCGTGGCGGGGCGGCGAGAATGAAATTCGTTTGGCTTGGAAAAACCCGAAAACCCAACAAGGTGAGTTCGCGCGCCAGCCATTCCCGCGTAGCAATAATGCGTTTAAAATTCCGGCGATAATATTCCAGGTCGGCGAGCGTCGCTTCGGCAGCAATTTGGCCCAGGCCGTTCACGTTATAACTGTCCCGAATCTTGTGAAACGCAGCGATGAGCTCAGCGTTTCCCACAAAATAGCCCACCCGTTGAAAGCAAAGGGAATACGCTTTTGAAAACGTTCGAGCGACGAGAACGTGTGGAAATCTGAACGCCAGTTCCATCGCGTCAGCCCTGGCAAAATCGACGTACGCTTCGTCCAGGACTATGACCCCGCGCTGTCCGCGACAGATTCGTTCCAGTTCCCTCGTTAAATAGCCCCGGCCACTCGGCGCATTTGGCGTCGTAATGAACGTAAGCGCTGCGTTAAAATTCCACGCATCCGGTTTCGTTTTGAACAGGTCCGGCAAATTAAAATCCGGCTTCAGCCGCACAGGATTTTTAGCCGCACCGTGAATATCCGCCAGGGCCGGATAAAGTGAATAACTCGGCGTAAAATATTGGACCATCGCCTTCGCAATATTCGCTGATTTCAGGCCGTTTTTAGGCTCCACAAAACATCGAACCGCCAATGCGAGCAATTCGTCGGAACCGTTGCCGACAACGATATTTTCAGGTCCGCAGCCATGCAGCTTCGCTAATTTTTCGCGCAATGGTTGCGCCGTGGGATTGGGATACAATCGCAGGCGGCCATCCACCGCATTTTTTATAGTCCGCAGCACCTGTGATGACGGTGGAAACGGGTTCTCGTTCGTGTTCAGTTTGATCAATCCTTTGATCTTTGGCTGTTCGCCATAGACATAGGGGTGCAGTTCGTGCACGAGCGGACGAATGAATGATCGCTGGCCAGGCATAAAAAGACCGGGTGTTTGCCGCTGGGATTATCTCCCGCCCCTCACTTCCGCGCTCCGGCCGTGCGCGCCCAAACCTTCCAATTCGGCAAACTTTTTGACTCCGGCCAGCGCTTTTTTGAGCGAAGCCCGATCGTACTCGACCACGCTGGTCCGGCGCTGAAATTGATCAACCGTGAGTCCCGCGAACGACGCCCCGGCGCCGCCCGTCGGGAGCGTGTGACTTGGTCCAGCTACGTAATCGCCCAGGACCGTCGGAGAATTGGAGCCCAGGAAAATAGCGCCGGCGGTAAGGATACGGTCGGAAACCTTTCGCGGGTTGCGTGTCATAATTTCGCAGTGTTCGGGCGCAAGCCCATTGGCTACCGCGATCGCATCATCGAGTGTCCTGGTTTGAATCAGCCAGCCATTGGCATCGAGAGCGCGCTGGATCAATTCGCGACGCGCGAGCATTGGCAATTGTTTGCCAATTTCCAGTTCCACGGCGCGAACAACCTTTACAGAAGGCGTCACGAGCCAGACATGCTCGTGGCCTGAACCGTGCTCAGCCTGCGCCAATAGGTCGGCTGCGACGAATTTTGGATTTGCCGAATCATCGGCCAGCACCAGCACCTCGCTGGGACCGGGAAGCAAATCAATCGAAACGCGGCCAAACAAAAGGCGTTTGGCCGTGACCACGTAGGCGTTGCCGGGACCGAAAATCTTTTGGACGTGCCGAATCGTCCCTGTCCCGAACGCCATGGCGGCGATGGCCTGCGCGCCCCCCGCACGGTAGATCTCCGTTGCTCCCGCCGCCCGCGCCGCGAAAAGCAGCGCGGAATTGATGCCGCCATCCCGCCCGCACGGCGTACAAACCACGATTTCCCGGCAGCCGGCCACCCGCGCCAGCGTCACCGTCATTAACGCACTTGATACCAGCGGGGCGGCGCCGCCTGGAATGTAAACTCCGACCCGTTCAAACGCATTGAACTTTTCTCCCACCGTCGCGCCGTGTGAATTCTTAAACTGCCAATTGTGGCGCATCGATCTTTTGGCGAAGTTGGCAATGTTCTTTTCCGCCTCAGCCACGGCCGAGCGAAGGTCGTCGTCGGCCTTGAGCGAAGCGGTAAGCAATTCAGCTTGCGTCACCGCCAGTTGATCGGCGGTCAATCTGGCACCGTCGAATCGTTCCGTGAATTCCACAAGCGCATTATCGCCACGCAGGGCAACCTCGCGCACGATCGCCCGGGTCTGATTTTCAATTTCTTCATTGAACAAATCGGACGCCGAAGAGGCTGCGCGCAGTTTTGCAGAAAAATCTTTATCGCTTTGGCGGATAATGTTCACCGGGACAAAGGCTAAAAGAATCCGCGAACCGCGACCATTCAATTCTTACGGTCCTGACGGAAGTTTGGATAGGCCCGTTCCAGGCCTCAATCGCAATGCGAATGAGGTCATCCCTCATTCTCGGTTGCCCCGGCACGTTTTATGCGGCAAAATGATTGGATGGCCGCGAGCGGCGATAGATTAGGATCACTCAGACCGGGGCGTTTTGAGGGTGAGCGTATTGCGCTTGCCCTGGCCATTTCTCTGTTCATTCACACCCTCATTTGGGCCGGCTATGAGCTAAACCAGGACTTTCACTGGATGCCGCGCCTCCCGTTTATGGCGGCAAAACCGGTGCACCTGACGAAGATTCAAAGATATGAGGAACCCCTTGAGTTTATAACACTTGAAACGCCGTCCACAGCAGCGCCCGCAAAGGCAAAATATATTTCCAATAAAAATTCCGTGGCGGCGGACAACAGCCAAAACAAAAACTCGGAAAATCCGCAGCTCGATGGAAAACAAACGGATGTGCCGAGAACGGAAGATGAGATTCGCGCGCAGATCGCAAAAGCGCAGGCCGCCGCCGACGCCCGCCAGGCCAGTGAATCTCACGGAAGTGGCGAGTCTAAACCGGCGCAAAGCGAAGGCGATTTAACACTGGGCAAGCCGGACAATGCCACGCAGCCACAGGAACAGCCGCGCCCCCGAACTCTCAAGGAGGCTTATCAGCAATTAGCCAGCCGTTTTCCGAGCATGACCATGAAAGAGGATGGCGGCGCGGAACGCAAAGCGCGAGTCCCTGCGTTCGACGTCAAATTAACGGGCTTCGGCGATTACGATGAACGTTTTGTAGAAACGGTTTCGCAAAACTGGTGGAACCTCCTGGATAGCCGCCAATTTGCCCTGGATCGCACCGGTAAAGTCGTCCTCTTATTTCGCCTCAATTATGACGGCAGCATTTCAAACCTGCGGTTTGCCGAAAATACCGTCGGCGATTTGCTCGGATACGTTTGCGAAAAAGCCGTCCTGGATGGCGCGCCCTATGAACGCTGGACTGAAGACATGCGTCTGAAACTGGGGGATTTTACCGATGTGCAATTTACCTTTGAGTATTCAAATCCTTAGTCGCGCCTTTACATGCCCTACACCGGGAAAGACCACGCCTGCGGACAAGATTGACCAATGACCGCCTTCGCTTCACCATTTCAACAAACATTATGGATACAGTTGTTTATATTCTACTGGGATTAACGTCACTCGTCGGTTTTACATTTATTGTGGAACGGTCCTGGGCACTTCGCTGGAACAAGGTTGTGCCGCAGCCGATCGCTGACGCGCTGGATCGCTGCGAAGGACCCGGCGATATTGAGACCCTGCGCTCCGTTTGCCTCCAAAAGCCCTCGCCACTCGGCCGGTTGGTGTTAATGGCATCCGACCATCTGGATTGGCCCAAGGCCGACAATGTAGACGCGCTTCAAACCGCGGCCCGTCATGAAATCGTGCTTCTGGAACGCGGCCTGGTGGTTTTGGAAATCATCGTCGGCATTGCGCCCCTGCTTGGACTGGTCGGAACAATCGCGGGCATGATGACCGTGTTCGGAGACGTTGGCCAAACCGGCCTGAACGACGCGTCCAAACTGGCCGCCGGGATCGCACTGATTTTGCGCGCAACCCTGTTCGGCCTCCTAATCGCGATTCCATCGCTCATTGCCTGGAGCTATTTCACCAAAAAAGTCGAAGTCCTCGCAGCCGAAATGGAGGCCTTGTGCGACGCCTTCGTCCGCCGTCAATACACGGTTCAAATTCGCTAGCATCGCGATCCATTCATGCATTTTTACGTTCGCAAACGCCGCAACACGCCTGCCGTCATCATTGTCGCGCTGATTGATGTATTGATTGTGCTGGTGATTTTTTTGCTGGTGACGACTACCTTTAAACAGCAGAGCGCGTTGAAAGTTCAATTGCCCGAATCCGCCGAAGGAAAAAAGTCCGGCGCGACCGAAAATTTGCCCTTCACCGTGGGCATCGATACAAACGGGGTTTTTTACGTGGATAAAATGGCTGTCACTTTTGAGCAGTTGGAAGGCCAATTGAAGTCAGCCGTATCGAAAAACCCGAATGTCATTCTTGAAATCGATGCGGACGAAAGAGCGCCCTGGGGCAAAATCGTGAAATTACGGGACGCAGCGGCGGACGCGAAAATAAAATCGCTCCGGGCCTTGACCAAAGAGCCAGCCAGGCAGTAGGTCCGTGCGTTTCACTGTTTTAAGATATAAGGGCGTTCTAAAGCAAATCCTTATTTGATTGAACGCCCTCCCATGGTGGGGCACTATAGATTCGTGCGTTCAGGCGTTTCATTCGGGAATGATGCAGGCGCGAACGGAAACGGATTGATATTAAAAAGGCTCTTACCCGGGCGTTTATCCGTCTTCACGCTCCTTGCCTTTCTTTCCGTCTTGCGACTTGCTCACGTCGCATTGGCGGATGGCTCAGTCCCGGGGCTAATCTCGGCCAATAGCGTTTCCGGACAATTTGTCGTCGTGGGCACTCATCAAACTTCTCCCCTGGCGTCTCTACCCGAAATCGCCACCAACCAGGATTTAGTTCGCCTCGACCCGCAGTTTTTGGCGGTTTCCGCCGAACGTATTAAGAACTCGTTGTTGCAAAAAATCGGCATACCGTCGGAGGCCATGCAGGGCGGCACCATCTACCTGACGCTGCAACCAGCGCGAGCGCTGGATGAAAATGTGGCCGTCTTCCCGGAGCGATTTGGCAGCCATTGGATTTATCATGTAGCCCTTCCGGACATGCTGCCGCGTGAACGCCTGGCTCGCGCGTTGACGAGCGTTTTTCTCATGGATTATGCCAATCGCAATGCCGGCCAGCATCTTGCCGAAGTTCCGTCATGGCTCACAGAAGGATTATCCCAGGAAATTCTCGCGGACACCATGCAGGATGCCATCCTTTCCGTTCCCGACCAAATTGTGAACAATATCCCGGTCGAACACGTGAGTCTTACGCAACGGAATTTGGATTCAATGTCGTCCGCCCGGGCAATCCTTCAAAGGTATTCGATCCTCACGTTCCAGCAATTGTGCTGGCCGACAGATATCGAACTCTCGGGCGAAGACGGCGGAGTATATCGTGCGAGCGCCCAGCTCTTCGTGGACGAATTGCTCAACCTCCGCAACGGGCCGGCAAAACTGCGTTCTGCGCTCGATGCCCTGCCTCGATTTTATAATTGGCAGACGGCATTCTTTTCCGCATTCCACCAATCTTTTCCCACCCCTCTTGCCGTGGAAAAATGGTGGGCGCTGCAAACCGTCGTCTTCGACGCGCCCAGCCCGGGCCCGCAATGGACGGCCTCAGTCAGCCGCCAAAGATTGGATGAAATCTTAAGTGTTGCCGCCGATTTTCGTTCCACTTCTAACAGTTTGCCCGTACGCGCCCAGATTTCTCTCCAGGACGTCATTAAGAATTTCAATTCAGCAGTTCAGACCGATATCCTTCAAGCCAAATTGCATGATTTGGAGGTCGCACAATTCCGGATGGCGCCTTCCCTCGCTGTTTT
Source organism: Verrucomicrobiia bacterium (assembly GCA_035945915.1). Taxonomy (GTDB): domain Bacteria; phylum Verrucomicrobiota; class Verrucomicrobiia; order Limisphaerales; family UBA11358; genus UBA11358. The sequence goes on from DASYZW010000647.1 coordinate 9,306, forward strand.
GGCCGCGGAATATCGAAACGCTCTCGCCGGCTATCTTGGAGAAGCCGAAGTGAGCCGCAGCGGCGCCATCGTTGATAAGTCCTCCTCCAGAGTCGTTTCTGCCCGGGAAACGTTGCGTGTCCTGAACGTCCTTGATGCCCGCCGCAGATCAATTGCCCTCGCCACGGGACGAGGATGGCTCGAGTAATCTTCGGTGAACGTTAAAACGTCGAGACCTATTTGAGTCCGCCAAGCGCCGACCCATTTCCATGTGCTAATGACCGCTGGAGTCGTACAATTGGACCGCGTGACCCCGGTTCGTTTAACGCTTCAACCCGCGGATCAATCCGCATACTTCACGCTACAACCGTACGGCTTGGTTTGCGAAACGGCAATCGGCTTGCCAGTCATCAAATCATCCACAGCCTCCTTGACGTAATTGCGGGCCGTTTTTGGATCATGGAACGGGTCCGGACGGTCATCAATCGCCCCCTCATAAACCAGAGTGCCTTTTTGATCAATCACGTACATATCCGGTGTGGTCTTCATGTCATAGAGATGGCCGACGGCGCCCGAACTGTCATCGAGCCATGCGGTCACGTCCATTTTCTCCGACGCCATCTCCTTTTGGGCCTGTGCGTCGCTGCGATGGCTTGGATTATGCGGATTCACAGAATTGATCAGGAGCCATACCACGCCCTTTGACGCCAATTGTTTTTGCAGATCTTGCATCGCGCCGGACGCGTACTGATTATGGCAATATGGGCAGTCGGAATTGTAGGATTCGATAACAACGATTTTGCCCTTGTAATCGCTCAAGTGAACCGTGTTGCCGTTGACGTCAGTCGCCGTAAAATCCGGGGCCGGACTGCCGACTTCGACCGCAAATGCGCTTGCCGCCAGCGCCATAATGGTGAATGAAACGGATAGTTTTTTCATACTTTATCAATGTTTTTAGTTTAGATCGTGACTAAAGGACACCTAACATGGGCATTTGGTTCAATATTCATCGGGCCAAATGCGTTCAATGGTATTACTTAAATCCTCTTTTCGTCGGCGTCAATATAATCCACAAAGGTCTTTATATCCTCACGGTGTACAATACCGGATTGCTCCTTCCGCAGTTTTAGACGCGCCGCGGCCTCGGCATCGCCGGGCTTTGGCCGATGGTACATATCCTGCCAGTGGGCCTCCTGTTCCGCGGCGGACTTTTTTACATTCTTACGCACCCAGTCACAGACCTGGCCGTCGGTGACCGAATTTTTGACCACTTCCTCCATTTGCGCATGCATTACGCCGGCATATTTGAGCCAAAGCCCGTCAAATCCCTTGCTATAATTCTCGGTATAATCGGAATGCAGTTTGCCGGCAAGATGCAGCCGGATTTTATCGATATACCTTGGCAGGTAATGCCAGCCGTCCATTGTCTCGCGCGGGCTGCGCGGATAAATT
>DASYZW010000648.1:0-5181 GCA_035945915.1 Verrucomicrobiia bacterium
TATCTCACAGCCAAAGTCGGCGCCGATAAGGCGCCGGACCTGTCCGAACTGCCAAAGCAACTGATCGAGATTCAAAGACGGCTGGCGCCATTCACCGGTGGCGTGGTGGCCGATGGCGCGCCTGCGCAGGCAGCCGGCGCGACGGCCGGAACAGCGCCGGCGGCAGCCGGCCAGGCAATATCCGGGGACGTCCAGTCCCGGCAGGATGTAATCAGGATGCTGGAAAAAATTCGCGAGTATTATCGTCGCCACGAACCGTCAAGTCCCGTGCCTTACATTTTGCAGCGCGCCCAACGCCTCGCGGAAATGGACTTCATGCAGATCATTGGAGATATGACGCCCGACGCAATCGCAGAAATTCAGAAAATTACCGGCGAGAAGCCAAAGACAGAATAGAGATAACAACCACATTAACAGGCATTTGCCGCTACGATCGAAGATCTGAAATTACTAAAACAGGTATTGACAACGAATCGGAAAATGCGACACACTCCCGTTATAGTCGAATTGGCATTCAGTATCAGGCCCAATTCGTGCGGATTTGATAATCAACTGGCATTCATTTGCCTAAACCAATAAAAAGCGTATGGCCAAAGCGAGCAGTCAAAAATTCATCAATCGGAATCGTGCCCCCCGTGTCCAAATTGAATATGATGTCGAACTGTACGGAGCGCAGAAAAAAATCGAACTCCCATTCGTCATGGGTGTCATGGCGGACCTTTCGGGCAAACCAGCCGAACCGTTGGCGCCCGTGGCCGATCGCAAGTTTTTGGAAATCGATGTCGACAATTTTGACGAACGCATGAAGGCGTGCAAACCGCGCGTCGCCTTTCAGGTGCCAAACACCCTCACCGGTGAAGGAAACCTGAACGTCGAGTTGACATTCCAAAGCATGGACGACTTTTCGCCCGCCGCCGTGGCGCGCAAGGTGGACTCGCTGAACAAGCTTCTGACCGCGCGAACCGAGCTGGCCAACCTGTTGACCTACATGGATGGCAAGAGCGGCGCCGAAGACCTGATCGCAAAGCTGCTCAACGATCCTGAATTACTTAAATCAATGGCGGCGGCGCCCAAGCCCGAAGGCCAGGCCGCTGAAAACAAATAACGGAGGAAATGATTTATGGCTGAAGCATCCACTCAATCACAACCCGCGGGCGCCGCGCCAGCGGAATTAAACGAATTCGAATCACTCCTGACCAAGGAGTTTAAGCCAAAAACCGAAGAACGAAAGTCGGCCGTGCAGACCGCGGTGCGGACCCTGGCCGAACAAGCCCTGGGCACCACCAAATTAATTTCGGGTGATGCCATCAAAACGATCGAGGCAATGATTGCCGAGATTGACAAGAAGCTTTCCGAGCAGGTCAATAAGATTATCCACCATCAGGACTTCCGCACTTTGGAAGGCACATGGCGCGGATTGCACCATTTGGTGAACAATACCGAGACCGATGAAATGCTCAAAATCCGCGTTTTGAACATTTCGAAAAAGGACGTGGGCAGCACCATCAAAAAATTCAAAGGCACGGCGTGGGATCAAAGCCCGCTGTTTAAGAAACTCTACGAAGATGAGTATGGCACGCCTGGCGGCCAGCCCTACGGTTGCCTGATTGGCGACTATTACTTTGACCATACGGCGCCGGATGTTGAAATTCTTGGCGGCATGGCGCAGATTGCGGCAGCCGCGCACGCGCCGTTCATCGCCGCCGCCGCGCCGGGGCTTATGGGTATGGAAACGTGGCAGGAATTAAGCAACCCGCGTGACCTGACGAAAATCTTTCAAACCGCCGAATACGCATCGTGGCGTTCGCTGCGGGATTCGGAAGACGCCCGTTATTTGGGATTGGCCATGCCACGCTTCCTCTCCCGCATACCTTACGGCGCGAAAACAAATCCCGTCGAGGATTTCGAGTTCGAAGAAGATACCGAAGGCGCGGACCATAATAAGTATGTCTGGTCCAATTCGGCTTACGCTATGGGCACTAATATTACGCGCTCATTCAAGATGTGGGGCTGGTGCGCCCGCATTCGCGGCGCCGAAAGCGGCGGCATGGTGGAAGGGTTGCCCGTCCATTCGTTCCCGACGGACGACGGCGGCGTGGACATGAAATGCCCGACTGAAATTGCGATAACGGATCGACGGGAAGCTGAGCTGGCTAAAAACGGTTTGATGCCGCTTTCGCACTGGAAGAACACCGACTATGCAGTATTCGTCGGAGCGCAATCTCTCCAAAAACCGGCGGCATACGATGACCCGGATGCGACGGCCAATGCAAACCTTGCCGCCCGCATGCCGTACCTGTTTGCCACCTGCCGCTTCGCGCACTATCTCAAATGCATGGTCCGCGATAAAATCGGCGGCTTCAAAGAGCGCGGCGACATGGAGCGATGGCTCAATGATTGGATCAAACAGTATTGTGTCGACAGCAGCACCGCTTCTGAATCCGACAAAGCCCGCCGGCCCCTGGCCGACGCCGAAGTCAAAGTGGAGGAAGTGCCGGGTAATCCGGGCTATTACACCTCGAAATTCTTCCTGCGGCCGCATTATCAGCTTGAAGGCTTGACCGTTTCACTGCGCCTCGTCTCAAAGCTGCCCTCAGCCAAGGGAGGCAAGTAGTTGTAATCGAGAGAGAAAAAAACGTTCGAAACCAACAAACCAAACGCAACAACCAAACGAAGGAGAAACACTATGGCAGTTGACATGTTCATGAAAATTGACGGCGTTGACGGAGAGTCCAAGGACAATAAGCATAGCAAGGAGATTGACGTTCTTGCATGGTCCTGGGGAATGTCGAATTCCGGCTCCGCTCACACCGGCGGCGGCGCGGGAGCGGGCAAGGTAAATGTCCAGGACCTCAGCTTCACAAAATGGGTGGATAGCTCCTCCCCCAAGCTGATGCTCGCCTGTTGCGCCGGCACACATTACGATAACGCCCTGCTCACCGTTCGCAAGGCAGGCGACAAGCCGGTCGAATACCTTAAAATTAAACTGACCAATTTGATCATTACTTCCGTTTCGACGGGAGGTTCCGGCGGAGAAGACCGTCTGACTGAGAATGTCACGTTGAACTTTGAAAAGGTAAACGTTGATTATACGCCTCAGGACAGCAAAGGCGCCGCTGGCACGGCGATTACGATGGGCTGGGATATCGCGGGCAACGTAAAAGCTTAATCACCATGCCGGCAATGCGGTCTTTTGCCCCGCAACGAATCAGCGCGGAGAACTGCGCCGGCATTTGGAATTTTGTTAAATGAACGCTGAAGAACTCCTCCAGGCCGGACGCGTGGAGGAGTCTTTAGCCAGCCTCCAGGACGCGGTGCGAAAAAACGCCGCGGATCCTCGCCTTCGCGTCTTCCTCTTCCAAACCCTCAGCGTGCTCGGCCAATGGAAACGGGCGCTGAACCAACTGGATGTCCTGGCCAACATGGGATCGGATCATATGATGCTGGCGCGGATTTTTCAGCCCGTCGTCCATTGTGAACTTCTGCGTGAACAGGTTTTCGCCGGCAAACACACCCCCATCGTGTTTGGCGAACCGGAGCCATGGATGAGTTGGCTCGTCCAGGCCAACGAACTGGTCGCGCAGGAAAAGTTCGTGGCCGCCCGCGAGTTGCGTGAAAAAGCGTTTGAAGCAGCTCCAGCATCGCCAGGAAAAATCAACGATCAGCCCTTTGAATGGATTGCCGACGCAGATTCACGGCTTGGCCCCATGCTCGAGGCGGTAGTCGAAGGTCGCTATTATTGGATTCCGTTCTGCCGCGTCAAACTCATCCACCTGGAAGCGCCCGCGGATTTGCGTGACCTGGTTTGGACCCCGGTCCAGTTCGTTTGGACGAACGGCGGAGAAATGTCGGGCCATGTCCCCACACGATATCCCGGGACGGAAAAGGCGAGCGACAACCTGCTCCGGATGGCGCGCAAGACCGAATGGATTGATCTTGCGGAAGGCCTCAGCATGGGCCAGGGACAACGCGTCCTTTCGACTGATGCCAACGAATATCCACTGCTTGAATGCCGAAAAATTGAATTTGCATCAACGTCTTGAACGAATTCGCTCATCACCTTAAAAATTCGCCATGGCCGACCTGACTCCCTTTGAGAAACTGCAACCCTGTTTGCTTGACCGGCTTACGGACGACGAACCGGACAAGACCGAAGAGAGCCGCAACCAAAGGGTGATTTCACAGGCGCGATACAAGCGAGGCGTCCTGCGCGACTTGGAATGGCTCTTCAACTCCAGCGCGCATTTGCCAGTAGAAGGACGCAAGCAATTCAAACTCAGCGATTTTCCAGAAGCGCACCGGTCGGTCCTCAACTTCGGAACACGCCATCTCTGTGGAATGCTTGCCCCAAACATGGATGAGCTTGAGCGGGAATTGGCCGATGCCATTCGTTTGCTCGAGCCCCGGATTCTCAGTCACACGTTGACCATCAAAGCGAAGATGGAGCGGCACCTGGTCACGATCGAAATCTTCGGCGAGCTTTGGGCAAATCCGATTTCAGAAAAGCTCTTTATTAAAACGAGCATCGATTTAGAGACCGGACAGTGCAGCTTGGGAGACGGCGGACATGGATGAGCGTCTCCTTGATCATTACAACACGGAATTGCGCCACCTGCGCGAAATGGCCGGTGAATTCGCGCGTGAATTCCCGAAGATCGCCGGCCGCCTGGCGCTTGACAAAGACGCCAAGGAGATTTGCCCTGACCCATATGTAGAGCGCCTGCTCGAAGGTTTCGCATATCTCGCCGCCCGAATTCATCTTAAGCTGGACGCCGAATTTCCGCGGTTCAGCCAGTCGCTGCTGGAGACGATATATCCCCATTACCTTTCGCCAATTCCATCCATGTCCGTGGTTCGTTTTGAACCTCAAGCCAACGACCCCGGCCTGGCGACGGGCATCCCGGTCCCTCGCGGCACTCTTTTGCGCAGCAATCTAGGCAAAGGCGAGCGGACTGCTTGCACCTTTCAAACCGCACACACCGTCCGCCTCCTGCCGTTGAAAATCGCCGAGGTCCGCTATTTTACCCGAGATGTCGCCGAATTGGAGCTGCCGCCGGAATTAAAGGCAAAAGCTGCTCTTCGCTTGCGGCTGGCGGTGACAGTTCCCGTACCGTTCAAGGAAATCGCGGTTGCCCCCCTGTCCGTTTTCCTGCGCGGCGCCGATGAGTTACCGGCGATGAT
>DASYZW010000649.1:0-16283 GCA_035945915.1 Verrucomicrobiia bacterium
GGTCATTGATGGCGCCGAGCCCCTGCTCATTTCAGCCGCCGCCGAGTTTAAACGGGTCCAGGACTTTTTGGCGTCCATGCCAGCCAATCCGCTCGCAACGCCTGCCGCTGTATATTCATGAAAAAAATCCTCATCATCGAAGACGACGAAATCCTGGCGAACATCTACCGGAACAAGCTGGCCGTGGAACACTACCAGGTCGAGGTCTCAAACACCGGAGAGTCCGGCCTTGCGCTCATGCGCAGCTTCAAGCCGAATATGATTTTGCTCGACCTGATGCTTCCCCAGATGCCCGGCGTTGAAGTCATCAGGCATGTCCGGTCAGAGGACGATTTTGCGAAACTTCCAATCGTGGTATTTTCCAACACTTACCTGACCAACCTGATCCAGGACGCATGGAAAGCCGGAGCCACAAAATGCCTATCCAAAGCCCGATGCTCTCCTAAAGACGTCGTGGATATCGTGCGCCAGACGGTTGGCGCCGCTGACGGCGTACTTCTGGCCGGCTCAGCCGCCGCCTCCGCTGCGCCGCTGGAGCAGGCTAACGACGCGGAGTTCCAGTCCGAGCTGCGGAAGTCATTTATCGGAAGCCTGCCCGCCACGCTTGGAACATTGCGCTCCTCACTGCAAAACCTCTCCCGCGCGACCGACGAGGTAACCCGGCTGAAACACATTTACGATCTCCATCGCCGCACGCATGCTCTATCGGGAAATGCCGGTATCGCGGGCCTCTTTCTGATTGGCCAAATGGCCGCCGCCCTCGAAGCATTACTGAAGGAAATTTACGAAAAGCCGAAAAATATCAACGTTTCATCGCTTCGCACCATCGCAGCGGCTGTGGACTTCCTCGGTTTTCTATTCCAGAGCGGCCTGGCGCCTGAAAAACAGGAAATACCTCCCGCAAATATTCTGGTCGTAGACGACGAAGCCATTTCCCGGCGAGCAATTATCTACGCCCTTGAGAAAACACAATTGCCATCCGTTGGCGTGGACAATCCGTCCGAAGCTTTCCGTTTGCTTTCAGAAAAAGAATTTGACCTGATTTTCCTGGACGTGGATATGCCCGAAATGACCGGCTTCGAGTTATGCGCGAAGCTGCGCCAACTGCCGCACCACAAGAAAACGCCCGTCCTGTTTGTAACGGCGCTGAATGACTTCGAAAGCCGCACAAATTCCACCATGGCCGGCGGCAACGACTTCATCGGCAAGCCGTTTTTGTTCATCGAACTGACGGTCAAGGCACTGATGCACGTGCTGCGCGGCAAATTACAAAAAGCCGGCTAAACGAGCATCGGCTAAATCCCGTGTTTTCAAAGGGCGTCTCAGGCGAACATCTCCTTCGCCATGGTCCCTTCAGCCACTTTGGTGACGCCACCGGTCATGAGGATCGAAAAATCGTCGCCAATCTCGATATCAATCTTTCCGCCCGGCATGTGGACGCCGACGTTCCGGTCAACGAGACCGAGCTTGTGAGCCACTGCCGCGGCGGCGCTGCTGCTGGTCCCGCTGGCCAGGGTGTAACCGGCGCCCCGTTCCCAAATCTCAATCTGGATATTGCCGCGATCCAGCACTTTCATGAATTGAACGTTTGTTCGACGCGGAAAGCGCGCATGAGTCTCAAGCAATGGACCAATCTGCCGCGCCAGGTCCGCGCTGATCTTTGGAAGCGGCAGAACGCAATGGGGATTCCCAATTGTGGCTGCGCAAAAGTTAAACCTTTCACCTCTCAAGTGAATTGGCTCGTTGATCACTTCGCGGCGCGGACCGGCAACCGGGATTTCATCGCTCCAAAAACTGACCTTGCCCATTTCCACCCGCACAATTTTCCCACGTTGCATGACGGTAGCCCGGGCAACTCCGCCCGCCGTTTCCACGGAAAACTCCTCGCTGCCTACCAACTTCCTGTCCCATAAATAACGCGAAAAGATGCGCAACCCATTGCCGCTCCTTTCCGCTTCACTGCCGTCCGGATTGAAAATTCGCAGGCCAAACTGCGCCTTCTTCGACGGCAATGGACCGGCCAAAATCCCATCGGAACCCACCCCGTAATTCCGGTGACAGATGGTTTTGACCTGTTCCGGCGTCAGCGACGTCGGCAGATTCTTAGGATCGACGACCAAATAGTCGTTTCCCAACGCGTGATATTTCGTAAACGCTAAAGGCATTTGTAAAATGTGTATTAAAAACGGCCAAAATGAAAAACGTTTTTCACAAATTCATTCGCCGAGGAAGCAGCCATCGTGCCTCAAGAACCGCAAAACCCCCGAAAAAACTCTTGGTAAAAGCCAGGCAAAGTGCGATTCTCAGCACCCATTTATTCGAGCGTTTTGAAGAACAACTTGCATGAAAGTCGCATTTAATTGGCTCAAACAATACGTGGATTTCAACTGGTCAGTGGATGAGACGGTTGAACGCCTCACGATGCTTGGCTTGGAAGTCGAAGGCGTCCACAAAATTGGCGGGGAATTTGACGGCATTGTGGTTGCCCAAATCCTCACACGCGAGCCCGTGCCCGGTTCGGCAAAACTATCCGTCTGCAAGGTCAACGACGGGACAAAAGAGCGCACGATTATATGCGGGGCGCAAAATCACAAGCCCGGCGATAAAATACCGCTGATTTTGCCGGAATTCGCGCTGCCCATGAAGCCGGGAGACAAAGAGCCATTTGTGATCAAGGAACGCAAGGTTTTTGGGATCACGAGCCAGGGAATGATGTGTTCCCCGCAGGAGCTTGGCTTGCCCGACGAAGTTGACGGGTTGCTCATTTTGACGCCGAATGCAAGGGTGGGCCAGCCGTTTGCGGAATATTTGGGCCGCGCAGGCAGCGACGTCGTATTTGATTTGGAAATCACACCGAACCGGCCTGACCTGAACAGTGTCATCGGAATCGCACGGGAGATTGCCGCTCTAACAGGAGCGCCATTGAAAATTCCGGATGTCGCGGCACAAGAGCAAGGGAACCCGGTCGGCGACCTGGTTTCAGTCCGAATTGAAGACGCGTCGCTGTGTCCGCGTTACACCGCAAGAGTAATCAAGGGCGTAAAAATCGGGCCAAGCCCGGATTGGCTTCGCCAGGCGATTGAAAAAGCCGGCATTCGAAGCATTAATAACGTCGTGGATGTGACAAACTACGTTCTCTTGGAGGCCGGGCAACCACTTCACGCCTTTGATTATCATTTAGTTGCCCGCGGCGCGGGCGCCAAGCCTTCTATCATAGTCCGTCGCGCGAAGGAAAACGAAAAATTTACGACATTGGACGGCGTGGAACGCATCCTCGATCCCGAGATGCTGCTGATCGCCGATGACCAGAAGGGAATTGCGCTGGCTGGCCTCATGGGCGGCGCAAATACCGAGATCAATGACAGCACAAAAGATGTGCTGATTGAGAGCGCATATTTTTTGCCGACGAACATTCGCCGCACGAGCAAAGGACTGGGACTGCGCAGTGAGTCGAGCTATCGCTTCGAGCGAGGCGCTGACGTTGGAATTTGCGATTGGGCGAGCCGGCGAGCCGCCCAATTGATTCTGCAAACGGCCGGCGGTGAGCTTGCGGCAGGCATCGTGGATATTTACCCCGCGCCTATTACACCCAAAGAAATTGAGCTGCACTTTCAAAAAACCACGGCAGTCCTCGGCATCACCATTTCGCATCCCGAGCAAATTTCCTATCTTGTCAATTTGGGACTGACATTAACTGAGCAAACTCCGGGCGTTTGCAAATTCCGCGTACCGACCTTCCGCGTTGATTTGAAACGCGAGATAGATCTTATCGAAGAAATCGGCCGACTGTTTGGCATTGAAAAAATTCCGGCCACGTCCCCCCGAAACGCGATCGGTTCCAATGCCTATGATGCGGTGTACGACCAAATCGCGGATGCGCGACGCATTTTGACCGGGCTCGGTTTGAACGAAGCGCAGGGCCAAACGCTCATCGCCGATGAAGAGTGCGCAGTTAAGCAGGAAGAGCGCACCCCGTTGGCAAATCCCTTAAGTTCGGATATGGATGTCCTGCGACCACGTCTTTTACCAGGCCTGATCGGTTCGCTGCAACATAACATCAGTCGAAAAAACTATGATGTCGGGCTGTTTGAAATCGGCCGAGTCTTTGTCTCGCGCAACGGGATCTTCACCGAAGAGACACATGCCGCCATCGCAATTACCGGCCGCCGCACTTTGAATTTCTGGAGTGGCAATGACCGGGACGCAAAATTCGATATTTACGATTTGAAGGGGATTGTGGAGGAGTTTTTGGAACAATTCGGGATTCGCGGCGTCGCCTTTTCCAAGAGTTCAGAAAGTGCGCCCCTATTTCTCGAATCAGCGTCGGTATCCCTGGGTGGAAGGGTCTCACTCGGAGAATTGGGACATTTGCTTCCTGGACTCGCAAAAGCACATGATTTGCGTGACCCGGTCTTTTTGGCGGAACTCAATCTCAACCAACTCATCGCACGGCGCAACCCGGCAAAATCCTTCAAGCCCCTGCCCCAATTCCCGGCCATTCGCCGGGACGCAGCTATTTTGGTTCCCGAGGCCACTACCCATGAAGCCGTGCTGCAAGCTGTCAAGCAATCCAAACCGGCAAACCTGGAGAGCGTGGAATTATTCGACATTTTCCGCGGTAAAGGCGTGCCCGAAGGACAAAAGAGCCTGGCGTACGCGTTCGTCTATAGATCTGCGGAAAAGACCCTGACGGATGGCGAAGTGAACGCATCGCATTTGAAGGTCATTGAGGCCTTTAAAACACAATTACACGCAACAGTTCGCGAATAATGCGGCAACCCAATTTTTTGGCCGTCGCGCTGTCAACCCGAAGTACGTCATTCCAAAATGAACTTCAATATAGCGGGGACAAAGTCCTAAAAGAGAGCGTATCATCGAGGAATGAAACACATCGCTGTCATTGGCCCGGGCGCAATCGGTGGCACTGTCATCGTGCGGCTTTCGCAGGTGAAAGAAAATAGCGTCGTCGTTTGCGCTCGTTCTGCCGTTCCCCAATTCACACTCGAAGCCCCCGAAGGCAAAATGACGGCGACTCTAAATGTTCTCACCTCGCCGGATGCGGGAAGCCCGGCGCATTGGGTAATCGTGGCCACTAAAACTTACGATGCGCCGACCGCGGCCGCGTGGTTTCAGACTCTGACGGGACCCGAGACACGCCTTGCGGTTTTGCAGAATGGGGTTGAGCACATAAAACGCTTCGCTCCGTATTTTCCCGAGGCGCGGATTGTGCCGGTTGTTGTGGATATGCCGGTCGAACGCGAAGCTCCGGGATTTTTTCGCCAGCGCGGCGCCGGGCATTTCACAGTCCCGGCGAACCCAAACGGAGAGGAATTTGCGCGTCTCTTTGACAAAACGGGCATTGAAGTTGCCGTTGTTTCGGATTTTCAAACCGCGCTTTGGCACAAACTTGCGATCAACTGCGCCGGGGCCGTTTCAGCGCTCGTATTAAGGGCCGCCCTGATCGCGCATCGACCCGGCATCGCCAGCATTATGCGAAGTCTCGTTCGCGAATGCATCGCTGTGGGCAGGGCTGAAGGAGCGTCACTTGATGACTCAGTGGCTGAATCAGTTGTAGGTCGCTATCAAAAAGCGCCGCCGGATTCAGTCAATTCCCTGCATGCCGACCGAATCGCCGGCAGGCCTTTGGAAATCGAAACACGAAATGGGGTCATTGTCCGCCTGGGAAGCAAGCACGGCATACCTACGCCGGTAAATCAAATGATCATTGCCTTGCTTGAGGCGGCCACGGAGTGACCGAACGGGAATTCGTGTGGCGCTCCCGCCCGGAATTGAACCGGGATACGCGGATTAGAAATCCGCTGCTCTATCCAATTGAGCTACGGGAGCAAGTCCGGTCAATTGAAGTTAGCAGTTCGTAACAATTTCAAAAAGCGAAAAGCGGTCATGCCTTTCGAGATCGTCAATTCGCCGCGGCTTCAGGCGTGCGGGTTGGCGCCTTTTCCCCGTGATTCAGCGCTTCGATGATTCGCTTTACGTTTATGTTTTCAGCAACGATGTCCCGGATGAGTGAGATTTTTTCAGAGTCAGACGGCCGGGTTTTAACAATAAGATTATTTACCTTGGACGCGACTTGATAACTATCCTCGCGGACGAGCATAAATGGCGCCTGGATAAAACGGATAATTTGCATGATGTTGTCGTTTGGCCGAAGGCCGCCCGTAAGGATAATACCGGCCATTTTAGGGCCGTCGTGCATTTCCAGGCTGGCACAAGCGGCGAGCACTATGTCCTCGCGGTCACCCGGCGTGATCAAAAGTGTCCCTGGTGAAAAAAACCTCATGGCATTTTGAGCGCTCATCGCGCCTACGACGACGTCGTCCACGAGGGCGCCCAGGTTGGCCGTCGGGTTCAACAACTCTGCACCCAACTCCTCGCGAATCAATTCAATAGATGGATTGCACAAAATTTGCTTGTGAGGCAATACGCCAAGCAATTCCAATCCCTTCCGCTTCAAGCCGCGACGGGCAAAATCGGACACATAATCGATTTTATCGCCCAACACTTTGTTCAGAATCACCCCGATTATTTCGACCCCCTCTTTTTCAAAGAGAGCCTGATTCAACGAGATTTCATCGATTGGTTTGCCGATCCCGCCTTGTGAAACAATGATTACTTTAGCGCCGAGAATTTTGGCGACCCGGGCATTAGAAAGGTCAAAAACTGACCCGACGCCCGCATGACCACTGCCTTCACACAGGACGAAATCCTTTTCCCAAGCGACCCGGTCGAATGCTTTTTGGATTTTTTTGACCAGCGCATCATTGTTCGCCGCCTGAAGGTATTTACGGGTAAAGTCTGGCTCGACCGCAATCGGACTCATGTCGACCAGCGGACAATTGAGCCGAAACACCGCGTCCATCAATACCGTGTCTTCATCGATCTTTTCATCCTCAATTTCCACGAAGCGCTGGCCCACCGGTTTGATGTAGCCGACACGGGGAAAAAACTTTTGCAGCGCGGCGATGAGGCCGAGCGAAGTGGTCGTCTTCCCGTCGTTCTGACGGGTTGCGGCGATGAAAATGCGAGGGGTATTAATATTCACGAGTGCTATTCTCCCGGCAATCGTTCATCTGCGCCTGGATACAATTTCTGGTAGTCGGTCGCCTGGACACCGACAACTGCGGCCACGCCGAGGATATCGTGCGCGCTGGACCCTCGCGACACGTCGGCGGCGGGACGGTTCAGCCCCAGCAGCACTTGTCCATACGCATTGGCGCGCCCGACAAGGCGGACCAATTTGCTCGCGATATTCCCGGAATTCAGGTCCGGAAAAATCAGGACATTCGCCCGGCCCGCCACGGGGCTATCCTTCATTTTTCGCTCGGCAATTTCAGGCACGAGCGCAGCGTCCACCTGCAGTTCGCCTTCGAAATCCGCTTCAATGCGCAACTGCTCAGCCTTGCGCCTGGCCTGGGCGGTCGCCGCCTGAACTTTGCCGACGCTGGGATGCGATGCGCTGCCCTTGGTGGAGAAGGACAGTAACGCGACGCGCGGACGCACGCCGAGCATGTGCCGGGCAAGGCGCGCGGTTGAAACGGCGATATCGGCAAGTTGATCCACATTGGGATCCGGAATGACCCCGCAATCGGCCATGAACAGAACCCCCGCTTCACCAATCGTTGAGTCCTCCACCTCCATAATCATGCAGGAAGAAGCCGTTTGAATGTCCGGCGCGAGCTTGATGATTTGAAAAAGCGGGCGCAGTACACTGCCGGTGATGTGCGAAGCCCCGGAAATCAATCCATCCGCCTGATGCATCGCGAGCATCATTGCCCCGTAATAATTGGCCTGGAGCATGGCTTCCCGGGCTTCCGTGGCGCGCATCCCCTTTTCACGGCGCAACGCGTAAAAGCGCCGGGCGAAATTCTCCAAATCTTCGCTCTCCGCCGGGTTAATGATGCGAATATGTTCCAACGAGATATTGGCCGCCTGCCCGATTTCCTTAATTTTGGCCTGGTCCCCGAGAACGATAGGCGCTCCGAGCCTTAGGGCATAAAATTGCCGCGCGGCCTGAAGAATGCGAACTTCTTCGCCTTCAGGAAAAACGACACGCTTGGGATGCCGTTGCAACTTTTCGATGACATTGCTGATGAATCGCATGCGCGGAGTTTCCGCGTTTGCCAGGAAGGTTTCAAGCGTGGAAATTTAAACGTGAAAATTCGCTTCGCCTTGGGCAGGAATTCACTATTTTGTAACATGATGAGCAAGTTGCTTTTGATTGATGACGAAGAAGACGTCCGGTATTCGCTCCAGCGCATTTTCGATTCGCCGGAAATTGAATTGGCGGCGGCGCCCTCCGGCGAGGAAGGCCTGAAAATAATTCCCAAATTCAAGCCTGACCTTGTGCTCATGGACGTCCGGATGGGCGGCATTAACGGATTGGAAACGCTGCGGAAGATTCGAGCGGTAAACCCCAAACTTCTGGTAATTCTAATGACCGCCTATGGCACCACGCAGACCGCCATTGAAGCCATGAAGCTGGGTGCCTACGATTATTTGCTTAAGCCGTTTGACGCGGTAAAAATCAAGGAATTGGTCGCGAATGCCCTTAAGGCCGCTCGCGATATGAAACAGGTCGTTTCCTACCAGCCGCTGCTGGAATCGGAAGATTACGAACTGGGCATTGTTGGGCGGAGCGAACCGATGCAGCAGGTCTTCAAACTGATCGGCCAGGTCGCCGCTACCGACGCTACAGCCCTCATTACCGGTGAAAGCGGAACGGGCAAAGAATTGATTGCCCGAGCCATCTATCATCACAGTAATCGCAATGACCAGCCCTTCCTGGCCGTCAATTGCGCCGCCATTCCCGAGCAATTGCTCGAAAGCGAATTGTTCGGACACGAACGCGGCGCGTTCACCGGCGCCACAGGCCAGCGCATTGGAAAATTTGAGCAGTGCAATCACGGCACGATTTTTCTGGATGAGATCGGCGACATGACGCCGGCGACGCAAACAAAGATATTGCGTGTCCTCCAAAGCGGAACCTTTGAGCGCGTGGGCGGGAATCAGCCTATTACGGTGGATGTGCGCGTCATTGCGGCGACGAACAAACCGCTCGAGCAGGCCGTTGCCACCAAACAATTTCGCGAAGACCTGTTCTATCGTTTAAATGTGGTACGCATCCAGGTTCCGCCCCTTCGTGACCGGCGCGAGGACATCCCATTACTCGTGAACTATTTCCTGGAAAAAATCGGCCGCGAACAGCAGCGTCCGCCCAAATCGATCGCCGCCACTGTCATCCGGTCTCTGGAAAAATATCATTGGCCCGGCAATGTGCGGGAGCTTGAGAATGCCATCCGCCGCGCGCATGTGATGGCCAAAAGCGATGCGATTCTGCTCACGGATTTGCCCCCGGAAATTACCGGAGCCACCCCGGCAACAGCCGCCGCCGGTGTTGCCATCGCGGCAGCCGATGACGCAGCCGGACTTGCCCGTCAGTTGTTTCAATGGGCCAAGCGGGAGCCAAAGTTAAAAATTATACCGGCCGTTGAACGAGAATTAGTCATCCAGGCGCTCAAGGAAACCCATGATAACCAGGTGGCAGCAGCTAAGTTACTTGGGATCACTCGCGCTACATTGCGGAAACGGATTGAAAAATTCGGCATTCAGCGAGAATTGAATGTGAAATAATTTAACGCCATGCCTGCCAATTACGAAGATCTGCTCGCTGCGACTATCCGCCATCTCGAAGTACTAAAGGCCCATGGTGACCGGCATGTCAATATATCGCCCGAAACGCTCCGCACCCTTTCCATGGCTCCGCCAAGGGAAGTTCGGCCTCGAACCATAGAGCTACAACTTAAGAAGCCGTCTGCGCCGTCCTCGCCGCCTGCAGCGCGCGGCCCGGCGGAGATGTTATTAACAAGAGCGGCAAAAATTCAAAAGCTCGATGAAGGACCGAGATCCTCAATAGAGAAATCGTCCGCGTTCGCATCGTTGCGTGAGCGCGTTTTAAGTTGCAGCAAATGCGCGCATTTGGCTGCTTCCCGAAAGAACGTCGTATTCGGAGTGGGAAATATCGATGCCCAACTGATGTTTGTTGGCGAAGCGCCGGGCGCGGACGAGGATATACAGGGAGAACCGTTCGTCGGTCGCGCAGGCGAATTGCTTACTAGAATTATTCAAGCCATGGGATTGCAAAGGGGTGATGTTTATATAGCGAATATCTTGAAATGCAGACCCGATACGCCGGCGCAGACTACCGGAAATCGCAAGCCGACGTCCGACGAAATGGCCACATGTGTCCCCTACCTGCACGAACAGATTGATCTAATTCGCCCTCGCGTAATCGTCGGTCTGGGCGCAACTGCAATCGAGGGGCTCCTTGGCAAAACCATCGGCATTATGAAGTTGCGCGGTCACTGGCAGGTGTATCGCGGCACACCGCTCATGCTGACGTTTCATCCCGCTTACCTGCTTCGGAACCAGGCAATGATCGAAAAGAGAAAAGTCTGGGAAGACATGCTGGCCGTGATGGAGAAACTTGAGATGGCCATCAGCGACAAGCAGCGAAATTATTTTACGAAAGCTACTTCGTAGATTCCCATTTTGTTTGAGCGGCTTTCAACTTCGGATGGGAAACAAAGAGGTGCCAGACGACTGCCTGAAAGGCTTCGCTATGCGGAGTTACGTGCGCGGGATTAACAGTCGGAATGATGACACACGCAGTCGCTTCCCTGGCAGTGTAACCACCATCCCGACCGACGATCCCGATCACAGATGCCCCCGCTTTTTTTGCCAATTGAATGGCGCTCACCAAATTCGGGCTGACGTTCTTTTCGAGGTTGCCGCCTCCTACGGAGAATATCAGCAGGCCATCTTTTGCGTTTAGCCGCGAGCCTTTTAGCCATTCCGCAAATATTGTCGCCCAGCCTTCGTCGTTCGTGCGCGCGGTCAATTCGGAAACGTTGTCCGTGGGGGCATAGGCTTCGAATCCGCAAATTTTGCGAAAATCATTGACGGCATGGCCCGCGTTACCGGCGCTCCCGCCCACACCCAGGATGAAAAGCCGGCCGCCGCGCTCCCGAATTTTCGCCAGCTCATCAGCGCATTTCTCAATTGCATCGGTATTTAATTGGGTGGCGACCTGTTGGACTTCCGAGATAAATTGTTGGGTAAAATTCACAGTGCGTTGGATTTTAGCAATGATTCCAATTCTGCCAAGCCTGCGTGTGAGCCAATTTCATAGAAGCGTTTACCAACCTCAAAGCCGGCAAGCTGTCGTTTCTGAACCAATCTACTCATGACTTCCGCCAGGTCGAATGACTGGTCGGACGCGTATGCGTCAAAGGCACGCGCTTTAAAAAGACTCAATCCGTAGTCAATGTATCGCATCTCAGGCAGCTTCCGCTTTTTGTCATAGATCTTTATTTCGCCGTCGGCAAAGACGACATTGCTGGCATCAAATTTGCCTTCATTGCGAAACACCGTCATCAGGCCGGGCTTGCCGCCATGGTGAAAGAATTCCGCTATCGGCGCATAATCCACGGGCAGGTACGAATCGCCATAAAGAACGAAAAACTCGTCCGCAAGCAGCGGCAGCGCGCGTTTTATTGCGCCACCCGTTCCCAGGAGCTTTGGGCCGTCGAAGGAATAATCCAATTTAACACCAAATTCCTTGCCGTTGCCATAATCACGCTGGATCATTTCGCCCAAATAACCGATGCAGAGCACGGCCCGGCGGATGCCCCGGGAATGAAGCAATTCAAGTTGATGCGAAAGAAACGGTTTCCCGGCAACCGGGACAAGCGACTTCGGTATCTTCTCCGTAATTGGACGCAACCGCGTGGCCAGTCCACCGGCCAAAATCGCAACCGGGATTTTCTCGAGAGCGCTCACGAAATGACGAGTTTTGTCCCTTCGAAATCAAAGCGAAACCGGACTTCCTGCAACCCGGCCTTTGTCAAAGCGTGTCGCAATTTAACCTTGTCCTCAGTGTAAAACATGAGAAAACCACCGCCACCGGCGCCAATCAATTTTCCGCCGAGAGCGCCCTGGGCCATGGCGAGATCATACCATTCATTGATTTTTGGGTTGCTCATGCCGCCGCTTCGTTGCTTTTTGCGTTGCCAGTGAACGTCCATCAACCGCGCAAACTCGGGCAGATCGCCGTTTTCGAGGGCGCACTGGCTTTGCAAACCGAGGTCTTTGACAAAGTGCAGGTTTTCAATCATTCCCTTGTCATCGCTTTTTGATTTTTGATCCTGTTCCTTAAGAATTGCGGAAGCGCTACGGGAGTATCCGGTAAAAAACAAGAGCAAGTTATCTTCGAGGTTATCCCGCGTTTCTCTCGACAATTTAAGCGGCCACGCTTCAACTTTGCCGCTTTCCAAAAACTTGAAACAGGTAATGCCACCGTAAGCGGCGATGTACTGGTCCTGTTTGCCAATCGGTTCTTTGAGGCGTTCCAATTCGACCTGGCAGGCTTGCGCCGCCAAATCCGCCGGATGGACCAGGCTTCGCTTGTGGGCATGCAAGGCCTTTAATAGGGCCGTCGTGAAACTCCCGGACGAACCCAACCCGGTCCCCGCCGGAATATCCGCCATTGACGTCAATTCGAGACAATGACCATCCATGCCCAGCAAAGCGAACGATTCCCGCAATATGGGGTGCTGCAGCTTCGATGCATCCGGCACGCGTTCCAATTCGGAATATTTAACAATCAAATCCGGAACGAAGGTATCGTGCAACGTGATATACACGTATTTGTCAATGGCCGCGGCAATCAAGAAGCCGCCAAACTTTTCGTAATACGACGGCAAATCTGTGCCGCCGCCGCCGAGCGTAACGCGTAAAGGTGAACGGGCGATGATCATAAGTTTTTCGAGTTCCGCCTGTAAATAGTTTCGACAATCTTGAGGGCTTGCCGGACCTGCGCCAGCCCTGCATCGGGTTTTCGCTTCAATCCGACTTCCTTTTCAAATGCCAACATTTCGTTTCGCCAGGATTCGTCAGGCCCGGGAAATTCGTAAACTTTTGTGTCGGGAATTCCCATTTCGGGTTTCATCTGATAGTGAAAAAGCTTCTCAACGCCGTAACTGCCGCCGAGGCCTTCAATGTGCAATTTTGTGTCTCGACCGTAAATCTCAAATGAAAATAGATTTTTCCATTCAGTACAGCTCACATGAAGCCAGGCGGTTTGGCCTTTGGCGGTTTGCAAATCCAAAAATGCATTATCATCCACCGGCATATTCCAAAAATATGTTTCCGCGTGACCGGCGACAGATATGAAGTCACCGAGAAACCAACCGGCCAAATCAATCAGGTGAATCCCCTGGTCGATAAGCTCGCCACCCCCGGCCAATTTTGGATCCGCGCGCCATTCCTTGTCGTAACCGATTCGCCCGCCATGGCCGTATCGACCCCGAATAAACATCAACTCACCCATTACACCGGATTCGAATATTTCCCGGGCCTTTAGAAATGCCGGATGGTACCGATGGTTAAATCCAACACGCACGCAGACGCCGTATTTTTGCTCCAGGTCAATCAAGCCATCGATTTCCGGCACTGAAATGCCCGCGGGCTTTTCGACAATGACGTGCTTTCCGGCCCGAATTGCGGCCTCTGAAATTTCCGCGAGCGTCGAATTGATGGTCGCCACAACGACCGCGTTGACCGAGTCATCCGAGATGGCTTCTTTGAAGTCAATAACCGCGCGACCGGTTCCAGCGAGTTCGACCAGATCCCGCGCGCGCGACAAATTCGTGTCACAGGCAATGAGGAGTTTTGAACCAGCCGGCAGTGCTGCCAGTCGCTTTTTACCGATTAGGCCGCAACCAATAATCGCGTAGTTCATTTATCACCCCACGTTTTGCCCCGATCTTTTGGAACGATGCGCCGGAGTGTATAAATATCGCCTGCAAGATCGGCTTTAAAGTTCTGCAAATCCCGCCACGGATCCCATTGGGCGCTGATGAGTTTGCCCGTGATGCCGTTGCTTTCAGCACTTGCAAGATATACGGCCAGACTTGCGCCCACCGACAGTGGAACCGCGCCCCCTTCCGCCCATTTTTGGTTTTTGGCAAAAAAGCCGGCGCCCACCTTTTCCGGACCTGCTTCGAGAATCTGTTGAACTAAACGCGTATTCAACGCGCCGGGCGCGATGGCGTTGACGTCCACGTGAAATGGCTTTAGTTCCTCTGCCAGCGTCTCGGCTAATCGAACGACGGCTGCTTTCGAAGCGGCATAGGAACTGATGTTCGGCAATGGATTGGTCGCGCCCCCGCCGCTGATAACAATAATTTTGCCACCGCCGGCCTTTTTAAAGTGAGGAATCCAGGCACGACAAGGTAAAAGTACCCCGAAGAGATTCACGTCAACCGCTTTTCTCCAATCCTCCAAACTTACGGACTCGGTAGGCCCCATGGGCCCGTAAATTCCCGCGTTCAAAACCAAGGCCTGGAGCGAACCGAATTCCCGCAATACAAGAGACGCAAGCTCATTGACCTGCGCTTCATTTGAAACGTCACAAGGACTTGCGAGAATGGTTTGTTTCGGAAATCCTGCTTTGAGCTCTTGATGCGTGTCTGCTAATTCGCCGCCATTACGAGCACAAATGCAGACATTTGCGCCTTCACGCAAAAAATGTTCGGCAATGGCCCTGCCAAGACCCTGGCTGCCGCCCGTAACCAAGGCATTTATATTTTTCAGTTTCATTGAGCGCGTCCAACCGAAAAAAATCTGAGTTCGGCGATTCCTTTCAAGTCATTTTCCAAAAATCGGTTTGCGTCGACAAAAGTTTTGCCCCGCATTCTTTGAACAATTCCGCGCCAATCCGCCTGCCGAAACTGAGGCCATTCCGTGCACACGACGACTGCGTCCGCATCCGCCACAATGTCTGCAACGGCAACGCCGAGGGAAACCGACTGCAGTTCCGCCGGCAGCCTGGTTATCGCCGGATCGAACGCGCTCACCTCAGCGCCGGCACCGAGGAGTCGTTTGCACAATTCTACAGCCGCGCTACGGCGAAGCGTATTTGTATTGGTTGTGTAAGTTAGACCGAGAATCCCGATTTTTTTGCCTTTCAAATCTCCCAGTGCGGATTGCAATTTCGCGAATGCCCAGCCACGGTGCAAATCATTGCTTTGTTTTATGGCAGGAATGACGCAAAGTTGTTCGCCATTCGCTTCACCAAGCGCGGTCAGAGAAACGACATCCCGCGCTAAAGTACCGCCGGCAAACGGGCCACCGGGGCCCAAATACGCGCGGGGCCCGATTCGCGGCTCGCTTTTTAGGCCGGACGCCACTTCCCTGGCATCCGCGCCAACATGTTCGCAGAGTCGAGCAATTTCATTGATAAATGTAATCGACAGGGCCAAAAATGAATTCAGAGCGTGCTTAACCATTTCCGCTGATTCAGTCCGCATAAATAGGATTTGGCCGGTAAATGGAGCAAATAATTTCTGGAGCAATTCCTTTTTTGCAGCGTCACGAACGCCGACAATCACGCGGTCGGCTTTTTCAAACGATTCGATTGCCTTGCCCAACCGCAAATTTTCCGGCGAATAGGCGAAAGTAAATTGAGGAAACTGTTTTTCCAAGGTTGCACAAGTCCCAACCGGCAGCTGAGAGGAAATCAATACCAAGGCGTTCTTTGGCAGGTCTCGAAGAGCTTTCCGAATGTTCGCCAGCACAAATTCGACATCCGATTTATCGTCTTCGTTTACCGGGGTATCGTAACAGGCCCAAAGAACATCGGCGGGAGCGCAGGCGATTTTCGGGTCAGAAGTAAATGAAAGCCTTTTCGAGGCGAGCCCCGTGGCTAATAGTTTATTCAGTCCCGGCTCCATAATGGGCGCCGTTCCGGACCTTAAGCCAGCGATGACATTTTGGTCGAAGTCCAACCCGATCACTTGAAAATGCCTCGAGAGGCATGCCGTCGTGACACAGCCCAAGTGCCAAAGACCCAGGACCGCAATAACCGAGGTCTCAGATGGAGCCGGAGGCATCACTAAAGCTGCACCGGCTCTGACAGGCCTTTTTTGCGCGGATTTGGTTATCGTCTTTCGAGCGCCCATTGGTTTTCTTGCAGCCATTTGAGCGTCCGGGCAATTCCCTGTTCAATCGTCAACGTTGTTTTCCAGCCGGTAGCGCGTATTTTTTGCGTATCGAGGAATATAAATGGATTATCACCGACCCATCCGCGTTTTCCACCGCTGTATTCGATCGTGGGTTTAACGCCCAAAGTCTGGCAGATCCAGCGAATGGAATCGTTTACTTGCGAGAATTCCTCGGTGCCTAAATTATACGTTTCGACGCGA
>DASYZW010000650.1:0-3231 GCA_035945915.1 Verrucomicrobiia bacterium
AAAGGCCGAATTGTTTGGCGATATCCGCGCCGCCAAGCTCACGATCGAGGAAGGGGTAACGTTTGTCGGCAAAACTGAAGTGAACCCGAATAAGGTTTCGCCGATGCCCCAGCCGCGGACGGGCGAACTCCCCAAAGTGCCCGAACCAGTCAAAGCCGTCCGTTGAAACGTCCGGGCCGTTGATTTGAATGCCGCCGAAGAAACAGGACACGGTCCTGCTGGTCTGCCCTCATTGCGGACGCCAACAGCCTGAACCGCGCGGCGCCTTTTCCACAATTTGCAAAGGTTGTGGGCGGCACCTGCGCGTTGAGGAGGTTCTCAATCCCCAGATCAAGGCGGCCGGACCGGCTTTCAAAAAGAAGCTCATCTCCTGTTTTGAATGCGGCGCTGAATTGGAGGTGCCCGCCGCCGCTGAATCCACGATTTGCAAGCGCTGCAGCGCGTATGTGGACCTGCACAATTACAACATCACCAACGCGCTCGCCAAAAATTTTAAGACAAAAGGCGAGTTTACCATCGAACTAAAAGGTTGCGTTTTTAACACCGAGAGCGTCGTCGGCGATGCCGTTATCCGGGGCAAATTTCACGGCAAACTGAGAGTCGAACGTTCGTTGACCATCTATTCGAGCGCCGAAATCAAAGGCAACATCACCGCGGAACACCTGGTCATTCCGGATAAAAATCATTTCCGCTGGGACTCTCAAATACGGGTCGGCTCGGCGGAAATATCCGGCGAATTAACCGCGGATTTGCGGGCGGAAGCTGCTGTGGTCGTGAAAGCAGCCGCCCGATTATTCGGCAACGTGGATGCCTGCTCCCTCGTCGTGGAAGAGGGCGCGATTGTCGTGGGACGAATGCAAATTGGGCCGCGTACCGGAGAAGGACAGGAACCCCGCCGGTTGTTGTAAATTTAACCATCCAGGCGAACGATCGCGTCACGCAAAGTTTTCTCGATCAAAATCCGCCGGGCCGGCGATTCGATCTTGCCGCCGTCGGATTCGCGCACGTAGAAGTTGTCGATGGCCGCGCCGCGTTCGGTCAAAATTCGCGCGGCCGCCACGTCCACGCCGAGTTTGGCCAGCGTTTGTGAAATGGCGTAAAGCAGGCCAAGATGATCTTCCGTTTCAATTTCAACCAGTGTGCGCGTTTCGGAAACCTGGTTATCAAAATTGATCCGCGTTGGCATGCGTTCGCCGGCGTAGGGCAGGTAAGCCGGTTGGGTCATTGCCCGCGCTATGAGGCCTGGCAGGTCCGCGTCCTCTCCGGACAAAATCCTGGCCAGGAGCGCCGAGAATTTTTGAAATTGTTCCGGCGTCGCGGGATTTCCGGTTCGCGCATCCTGGACCAGAAAAGCGTCCAGGGCGATGCCGTCCACCCGGGTCAAAATTTGCGCGGTGAGGATGTTCATTCCCGAGGCGCTTAATGAGCCGGCGATCTTGCTGAACAGTCCCGCCCGGTCCCAGGTGCAGATCCGAATCAGGCTGTAGCCGCGGTCCGGTTCCTGATGGCATGCCGTGATGGGCGTCAGCGGCCGCCCGCCACTCACCAACTGCTCCATAAAACGGTGCGCTAAAGTGATGTCCTCGAGAATTTCGCTGGCGGCGCGGATTTGAAAATACCGCAACGGCAGGTTCGCAAAATGGGCCACGATCTCGTCATTGGCGATTTCTTCGGGCGCCAGGTCCCGGACTTCCTCCAGCAGGGTCTCCACGCGCTTTTCCTCGGCGCGAATGAATTCGCTGCCGGCGCTCAGCAACGCGGACGCGCGCGAGTGTAATTGCCAAAGGAGGGAATCCTTGAAACCGTTCCACAATTTATCGCTCGTGCCCTCGGAGTCGGCAAATGTCAGAAGGGTCAAGGCATTAAGGGTTTCAATCGTTTCGATGTCCCGGGCGAAATCGCGAATGACCGATTCGTCATCCAGGTCGCGGCGTTGCGATACCGTGGCCATAACCAGGTGATGCTCGATCAATACCCTGAGCGTGTGGGCATCGGAATCGTTGAGCTTAAGGCGCCGGGCGGCCCGCATGGCCATCTCGGCGCTAACCGCGGAATGCCCTTCTTTCTTGTCATGGGCCGATTTGCCTACGTCGTGAAGCAGCAGCGCCAGGTACAACAGTCCCGGCCGCGCCAGCCGCTGGAACAACGGCGCGTAATTGTTGTAGGGCGGTTGCCGCGCTTCCCACGTTTTGTCCAACTGCTCGAGGCAAACCAGGGTATGCTCGTCGGCTGCGTAAAGATGGTAAAACTCATGCTGAACCAGGCAGGTGAGTTTGCCAAACTCGGGGATATATTTTCCCAATAGATTGGCCTCGTGCATGGCGCGCAGGACCCACGCGACTTCGCCGCGCCGTTCCAGGATCGTCAGGAAGGTTTCTCGCACGCGCTCATCGTTCAAAAATTTGCGGTCAACCAGCGAAAGCGATTGCCGAATGAGCTGGATTAAATCCGGGTGCAACTGCAAGCGCCGTTGCTGGGCATGAAGGAAGGCGCGCATCAGCCGGCGCGGATCGTCGCGAAAGATGCGGTTGGACGTGGCCCGGATTTCACCGTTGGTAAACACAAACCCGTCCAACGGGGCCGGGGGCGAACGCTTTGGCAGCCATCGGCGCAACGACAGCCGCCCCGGTTTTTCCGGCACCAGGGCCATGCGTTGCTCCAGCGTGCGCGTAATGAGAAAAATATTCCGCATGTGGGTGTAAAGTTCCCGCATGAACTTTTCAATCCGCACACTGGGCGACCGGTCATGCCAGCCCAGCGCCAGCGCCACCGCGGGTTGGAGATTCTTTCCGAGACTGTCCATGGGCCGGTTAATCTGGTAATGCAGTTCAGTCCGCGTGCGCAGGAGAAAATCGTAGGCTGCGCCGAGCTGCCGGCTCTCGGCTTCGCTGACGTATTGGTCCTTCAGCTCTTCCGGCGACCGGGCCCGGTATTTGAAAAACGCCATCCAAAGCAAATTTTGATAATCCCGCAGGCCGCCGCAGCCATTTTTGATGTTCGGTTCCTGCATGGTCGCGGAATTGCCGAATTTTTCCCGGCGGGCCTGCTGGTCCTCCAGCCGCGTGGCTATGTAACGGTCTTCAAAACCCTCAACGCATTTGGCAACGATCGCTTTCTGGAACCGGGCGAATAACTTCTCATCCCCGACAATCAGCCGGGACTCGATGAGCGAAGTTTTCGACTGCATATCGGCGTTGGCAACCTTGATGCAATCGTCAATGCTTCGGACCG
>DASYZW010000651.1:0-8112 GCA_035945915.1 Verrucomicrobiia bacterium
GACATCTTCCTGATAATTCTTCCAGGGTATACCGGCTTCATTTAATTGACGGGTGAGATGCGGAGTGTGATTGCGGTGCCAAACGACGAGCGTGTTACCGCCGGGGACGGTCAATTGGCTGAGAAGTTGAAATGAATCGTAGTAGAATGTATTGCCATTAGCCGGGTTGGGGTCGGCGTCGGAATGGAAACCAAAGTCAGTTCCGGCTTCGGCCCATACGTAATTTGGCTCGGAAGGATGCACGCTTGCCCCGGCGTTGTAATATGCCTTCGCATAGGAAACCTGCGCGGCATTGGGGTTGCCAGGTGTCATCAGGCTGTTGAGGTACGGCGCCGCGGGATTGCCGAGGATTTGCTGCGGGCTCGACAATGGATTGGGTTGCGTCAGGTTATGGTTTTCCATCAGGATTACGAAGACGTCGCCCACGCGCTGGACGCCCGGCTTGCTAAACGAGAAATCGTCATCGGCTTTGGCCAATTGCGCGGCAAGCAACGCGCCGGCAGTTCCGATGAGCATGGATTTATGCCAACTGTTCTTTGAGCAATCGCTGATTATTTTTTTGTTCATACTCTCACTTTTGGTTGAATGGTTACGAGCATTTACTACAGCCCGCCAAGTCCTTAAACAGCTTCATCTGATTACAGCCTGACTTAACCACACCCTCACCCTCATAGTCCACGTGACAATTGTAATAAAACCGTTATGAAAATGGCGGGGCGGTGACGGCGGTGTTACATGTCCCGGAAAAGGTCAAAAAAGCGGCCCTGTGAAACAATTTTGTAAAATCTGACCCGCTTGCGGATGCGGGCGGGTGAGAGCATAAAAGCTTTGATCCCGGGATCCATTTGTCCCTGTCAGGTCAAAGATCGGCACTTTGGGTCGGTCTCCGTCACTGCACTTCAAGCCGATAGTATGTCTGCGGCCAGCCGGAATTAATGGCGTTTGTAAACGTGAAATTTCCAGCCGCATCAAATTGGTTTGTCGCAAGCGGCATCCATTGCGGGAAGACTAAATTGGTCGTAACCTGGATATCATAAGGTAATCCATGCGGGCCGCCCGTTCCGGCAACGACAAGATTTCCATTCACTTCTTTCACGCTGCTAACCAGCGGAGAGGTCAAGGCAACCACTGAAACAGTCCCGGAAACATTTAGCGCCGAAGTGTTCCACGCCAGTCCGGCTGACAGCGGCGGCAGAATTAAATTGGCAAAGGACCCTGAATACGCCGCGGCGTTGAACACTTCGAAACTATCGCCGGCTGCGAAGGCGCTTGCGTTCGAATTGGTCACAATCAACGTGCCGTTTTCGGATAATGCGGCCAGAACTGTTACGGAGCTGTTGGTGGGCGGCGAATGTTGTACTTGCACGATTGTGACACTGCCGGAGGCCAGCGTGAGGCTATTACTGATCGTGAGCGCGCCCAATGGATTGCCCGGGGCCAGCGTCCCGCCGGAATTGATCGTCACATTTCCGGAAATCGTGCCCGTCCCGGCCAGTACGCCGCCATTGACGTTAACGGACCCTGAACCGGTGCCACTGCCGCCGATGCTATTGACCACCAGCGTGCCGTTGCTGACGACGGTTCCGGCGCTGTAGGTATTTGTCCCCGTAATCGTCCAGTTCCCGGCACCGGTCTTGATAATTTCCGTGCTCCCGAGGCTGTCTGAAATTTTGCCGGAGAAAGTTGCGCTATTATTGTTTCCGCCGATCAAATAAATGGTCGGCGCATTGACGGACCCTGCGCCGCTCAAAGCCGTCTTCGAGCCGCCAGCCAGCGAACCCAGTGCGATAGTGACTCCGCCGTTGCGATTGCTCATCGCGGCCGTGCCGGTTCCCAGGTCAAATGCCGCGGAAGAGCTTCCAAGGCTGCCGTAAAAACGATAAAATCCGGTACTCGCTCCCAACTCGTTTGTTCCGGAGAATCCGCTCATATCTGCCTGAGGACTGAACGTGTTGCCGCCGGTAATACTGATATTGAGGAGGCCGCCGCCGGAAAGCGGACTGTCATTATAGTCAATCGTCCCTGGCAGTAACGTGGCCGAACCTGTCACATCAATTGCGTTGTTAATCACTGCGCCCAGCGTCAGCGTGCCGCCATTCAGCACGATCATCCCGCTACCGGCGGCGGAGGCGTTGTTGAGAACCAAAGTGCCGCCGTCCAGATACGTTCCACCGGAATAGGCATTTGCGCCGTTCAGCGTCAGGCTGCCCGTGTTGGTTTTAATCAGGCTCGTTACGCCCGAAATCCCTCCCCCGCTCGATGTCAGCGCATAGCTCAATGCCGCATTTGAAAACAGAATATAAGCAGGAGAAACTGCATTGGTAATGGTCACAGTGGCATCGGCAGCGGAATCGTTAAAGGTCACGGTGTCCCCGTCCGCATACGTGGCGGCAGTCATTCCGTTAAGCCAATTCATCGCGGTCGTGTTCCATGCCGAACCCGCATTGCCCGTCCAGACCAGGCCGGAGATGCCGGCGCTGTTGGGTGTTGCACTGGCTTGCGGTGAATAGGCGCTGGTGCCTGAAGCGCCCACGGCTTTTACCACATAATAGTAGGTTGTGCCGTTGTTCAGACCGGAATCAATATAAGTCGTTGCGTTCACTCCCGTGGCGACTACAGTATTTTCCGCGCCGCTGCTGGTTCCTCGAAGAATCGTGTAACTGTTTGCGCCGGTCGAACCGCTCCAATTCAACAGCACCTCGCCATTTCCTCCGGTCGCGCCGAGCGTTGCCGGAACCCCCGGGGGCCCTGAGATGACACTCGAACTTGCCGTTCCCGCGGCGTTGACGGCAGTGATCATGTAAAAGTATTGGCCGCTGGCGCTTAAGCCGGTGTCATTCCAGTTCGTTTCGGTGACGGTCATCACATACGTTCCATAGTTGAGTGGAATGGAGGAGCTCGCGGAGCGGCTGACAATGTACCCGACGGCGCCCGGTACCGGAGACCAGGTAATGAAATAATTTGTTTGGCCGGCGCCGGCAGTAAGTTTCACGTTTGCGGGGGCCGTTGACGGGGGCGACGGCAACGGAACCGCCGCGGCCGGCGCCGAACTGCCGCTCGTGCCTCCCGAACTCGTCGCGGTGACCGAGTAACTGTAAATGCTCCCGTCCGTCGGTGAAGTGTCGGTGTAACTGTCGCCGGTCACGTTGTTGGCAAGGACGATGGTGTTTAAAACATTGGATGCGCCGCCGCCATTGTCATAGAGCGTTGAGCGGAAGATCGTGTAATAATTTGCGCCATTTGACGGATTCCAACCGAGATTCACGGTTTCATGGCCCACACTGCTTATGGTTAGACCTGCGGGAGCGAGAGGCGGGGCGGTCGACAGACCTGAAGACGGCGTCACGCCGGAACTTTGCGAAGAATTTGCGCTGGCGCCAACCGGGTTGACAGATTGGACGACGTAATAATATTGGGTTCCATTGACGGCGGTGTTGTCAACCCAGGTGGCGTTATTCCATCCGCTGCCGCAAACGGGACCGACAACACCGTTCGTAATCGCGACATAACCGCTGCCAGAACTGGTTGAGCGCAAAACGTTGTAGCTGGTTGCGCCGGGTGTGACGGGCCAGCAAATCAAATTGCAATTATTGCCGGGGTAAGCGGCCACAGTCGCGGGCGCGGGCGGAATATAGCCTGTCATTTCCAACCGGATACAATCGTACATTGCATGGTTCGCAAAATAGCCTCCCTTGCGCATGGTGATGGTGATCGTGTTTTGCCCCGCATTCAGCAAGCTCGCGGGAAAGGTAATGCGCTCATCAGAAGACACACTGTTGATGCCTTCGCGAACGGTGGTATCGCTTTCGTTTCCTGAACCGCTATACGCTGGAAAGAAGCCATTAGCTCCGTTAGCATTGGGAATGGAAGTCGCGCCCGAGGTTGTCCCCAGATTATTGCCGTTTAATGAAACGATGAGGGCGCCCTGATAATCAGACGCCAACGCGATATAAAGAGAGGCCGTCGCGCCGGTTGCCGGCGCCGTGGCGAGGTTAAATGTTATCGTCGACGTGGAAGGATCGTAATTTCCACTCTGGTCGGTCACGACCGGCTGTACAAAATTCCAATCGGTTGTCCAGCGGCTTTGACCCACGACATAGTTTGGACCATTCGGAAAATCGAATGGATATTCGAGAAATTTTGACCAGATGGGCATTGGGGCAACCGGCGACGGCCCGATGTCTCCCACCCAATAATCTTCGCCGTGCCGGAATTTCGCGCCGGTCCGATCGGGATAACCGATTTCGAAAACGGTCGGGCCCACGCGTGCTGGCGTCCACGTGACTGCCCCAATATTATTGGTCGATCCCGATGGAACGGTCACACTAAACTGAGAAGCCGGGATATCGACGGTATTCGGCGGTCCCCCGCCGGCCAGGGCTTGAGATTGAAATGTTCCCGCCGCGCCCGGGCCGAAGGCAAAGAGCGTGTAGTTGGTCCCGGCAGAAACGTTGAGAATCGTGAAGGCGCCGTTGCTGCCGGTCTTCGTCCAGAACTGGCATGTCTTCATCCATTGTTGAAAATCATATACATTTTGTGACGTCGCAGGCTGTTGAACCACGCCAACCCACAAATTGGACGCGTTCGCATTGGGATTTTCCGAATCGTTGATAACGATCTGTCCTGAAATGGCCCCCCGCTGCGGCGCCAGCGCATAATTGGAATTGGTAAACCATTGGTAAGGCCATGCAGTCGCCTCAGCCGATGCCTGCGCCAGTGCATCGGTGTAAAGCATTTGGGCCGCCTGGTTCGTGGCAGCGGTCCTGGTAATGCTGTTGCAATAAATAAAATACGGCCCATAAACTTTCGTCCAAACCTCCCCATTGCTCCAATTGCCATCCGTACCCGCGCTTCCGTAATGACTGCTTTCAAAGTAGTTGAGGATGGTGGTGCCGATATGCGACATGAGGTCGCGTTTCATTGGCCCGTCACTATAGTATTCCGGACTGGCGGTCACCTGCCAAAGACCAATGTCTGCGCCGGCGGCGCCCACACTGCTCCAGCCCCATACTCTCTGCGCGCCAAAATCGGCGCTATATTTGTATTTATCCTCGTATCGGCCTTCATAAACGCCATTGGTCCAAAGCGAACACTCAACCGGCGCCCCGAACATTCCCACGGCGCCGGATCCGGGCTGCACTTCCATCAACTTGTTACGGGCGGCGTCCACGCTCATCCAATTGAAAATAGCGCCCGCATAAATATTATCGCGTGTTTCCCCCATGCCCATGGCCGCGTCCTGGCTCCGGTGAGCGAAAATGGCAGTCACATAAAAACCCGGTGAACCGCGCAGCATCGAAAAGTGAACGTCCATCGCGCCGCTTGTGGCCGAAGCGCTCAATAAATCCATTTCACAATAATTTCCGGTGTTGGCCGCCGCGGAATAACTAAACGAGCCAGTGCCGAATCCGCCGGTTTCCCAATACAACTTGCCGCCATCAGTGCCGCCGGCAAGCAATTGATTCGTGACGGTTGCCCCGCTGTTTGTGGATGTATAATTAATTTGATTGATGCTCGCGCTGGAAGTCGAACAGAGAATGGACACGATGCCATTAGCCATTGTAACCGTGCCATTGCCATTATTCACAAGGGTCACATCAGGTCCGGAACCAGTGCCGCCGCCGGGGATATTGGCGGAAGCCGGAATGGCCGGGTTCAAGCACGCCAATGAGACGACCAAACTGTAAGCCAGCGATCTCACCGAGGGCTTTTGCATGCGCGCAAGCCTGCGCGCAGATCCGGCCGGCGGGGTGCCTGATCTCCGGAAAATCTCGTGGTATCTTCGTATCATTCTAGTGTGGCAGAAAACGCGCCGGCTCATTGGCCGGCGCGTTATTCTCCCGTCATTCGGCTTGATAAGGCGTAGCTTCCGGGTTTTATTGCATCAATCGGTAAAATACCGTTCCGTTTGCCGGATTTACCGTAACTGTCATATTGGTTCCAGCCGAACTTCCGGATACATTCACCCAATTTGTGCTCAGGCCGGTTGCGACTGAGTTTGTCTGCGCCTGCAAGATGTAGCCCAGGTACGACGGCGGCCAGGACAGCGACAGACTATTTCCGCTGAGGCTATAGGTAATATGCGGCGGCAGGCTTGGCCCGATGATCAGGCCACCGTTGGTCAAGGTGATGGACCCATTCACTGCCAGATTATTCTGCCAAAGGTAATTCGTGGTCCCGGTTGGATCCGTCGCGGGCAACGTTACGGACGCAAAACCCGTGACCGGCTGATTGAATAGCGTAAAACTGACGCCATTTGTCAGACCCGGGCCGACGTTGGTCACAACCAGCGTTGCGGTCGAATTGATTGTAAAGGCGGGAGCAGCCAATGTGCTGCATGTGACCGCATCCGTATCGTCAAGATGCATGGCGACAACGCCGGACAATGAAGCGTTACTGGTCACATTGAATGTGCCGGTTGGCAAGCCAACGGCGAGAGTCGAGTACGGGTCAGCCTGGACAAAGCCGTTGAGGGTTCCAATGCCCCCCAGCGACTGGTTCGAGACCACTTCAAATGTGCTGTCGATCACGATTTCCTGCGTGGCTCCATTCGGGAGCGTGTAGCTCAAGTTGCTGACATATCCCATATCGCTGGCATCGAGTTCCGCAGTCGGCGAGGCAATTGTGACATGTGTCGAATTGTTTAGAACCACCGGCGCATCGAGGGCCAGCACGCCGTTGCTCACGGTTGTTGTGCCTGCGTAGGTAACAATGTTGGCTTCATAACCGATAACGGTAATATTAAAGCCGGTGTTTGTATCCGGAACCACGTTGGTGGTGACGATACCGCCGCAATTCAACGTCAATGTCCCGGTGCCAACTTTCAACAGATTATTTGTGTCAATGATGCCGCCGGTGTAGACGGTGCTGGTGTTCAATCCGCCGATTGAGAACGTCGTATTTTGCGCGCCACTATTGGCGCCGGCCGTCCCGATGCCCTCAAGCTGGCACGATGAGTCGCCTCCAGCCAATGCGCCGATCGACATAACGCTGCCAGCCGAAGTGCAATAGAGTGCCACGTCCGTATTCATCAGCACGGTGCAATTAGCAAGTCCGTTCGTAGCGGCAAATCCGATGTTTCCGCCCGTGGAATTGCCTGAAAAGATCACCTGGCCCGTAAATGCGGACCAGTTGCCGTTGATGGCGTCGCGAAAATAAGTAGTGTCGTAGTTCAGGATGCCGCTCCCCGTTAACGCGCTGCTCACGGCGCCGCGACACGGGCCATAGACGGTTACATTCTGTCCCGCCGGGACAATCACATTGTTCGTCAAAGGCGCATAGGTTGGAACGGTGCTGCCGGTGACGCCATCAAGGGTTAGAATTGTATTGGTTCCCAGCAACGTAATTGGTCCCGTGCCAGGCGCCAATTGGCTTTCGTTTATATTGACGACGCCATTGGCGCCCGGGGTCCCCAGGGCAAGCGACCCGTTGCTCACGATAATTCCGCCGCTGAAACTGCTGGAATTCGTGGGATTTAAAGTCAGGGTTCCAGGTCCGGTCACAAAGAGTTTGATCTTTGCCCCGGTCGCGCCATGGTCGTTGATTTCGCCATTATAGGTTGAGGAAGCAACCTCCAGGGCGGACAGAACATTGGTCGTGGTCGTGGTGGTCGAGCCATTCGTTATGATTCCGTTGACGTTGTTCTGCGCGCCGGCCAATGAGTTAACGGTGGCATTGAAACCATTCAGATCGAGAGTTCCCGCTGATGTCGTTCCGCCGTCCACGCTCAAGCCGCCGGTTGAACCTGCGACGTTAATTGTGTTAGGAATTTCATTATTGGCCGCCAGCTTGACAATGCCATTGCTCACTTCAGTTGAACCCAGGTAACTCAAGGCACTTCCGGCAAGCGACACGGTGCCCTGCCCCTGAACCTCAAGTGATCCCGAGCCGGTGACGACGTAAGGGAATGAAACCGGCCCATTCACATCGACCGCCAGCACGGAGTTATTTGTAACGGCGGACGTGCTGCCCAGGCTGCCGGTTGTTCCGAAGTTGCCAACCTGCAATGTGCCGGAGCTGATGGTAGTCGGTCCGGTGTAAGTATTATTCGCGTCCAATGCAACGGTGGTATTTCCATTTACAGTCAGACTGCCGGTCCCGCTTACAGCGCCA
>DASYZW010000652.1:0-3058 GCA_035945915.1 Verrucomicrobiia bacterium
AGGTCACTCCGAATGAGTTTGTGTCACCCCGTCGACCCTGGCTCCCTCTTGATCGCGCTGAAGTTTTGTCCCAAATGTGATAAAATAAGGCAAAAACAGGTCCTAATAGCGCAACCTTTTTATACAAAATCATAAGATTTAGTTATTGCAGGTGTTTGTTACGGGTTCGTTACTGATATTTTACTTTTTTTTACTTTTTTTATTGAAGTCAAAGGACTAATTCAGCTACACTGACGGCGTTGGGGCGATCACCAATTGCTCCAGTGCTTGCTTTTAAACAATCACTGACCTAAAAACAAGATAACGCAGTGTTATTATTATGAAAAAGAAAAAAGGATCCCTGAAAAAACTCGCAGCAATGCCTGCTGCTGCCTCTGTGCTTGCTATGGCCGCGTCGGCCGCCCATGGCCAAGCCTTTGAAAGCAGCTACCTGTTTTCGGCCGATTTCCCGGCCTCATGGAACGGGACAAGCACGACGGTGACTAGCGTCGGCCCACCGGGGCTCCTCGGTGGCAGCGGCTTCCAAAGCGGCACAGCCACCTATACAACCTCGACCGTTCCTTCCGGCGCAGCCGCAGGCACAGGCTCAATGGCCTTGAGCGGCGTTGGCGGGATCAAGGTGACCCCAACCGACGCGCTCAACAACGGGTCTATCGCTTATGGCGGCGGATTCGCATTCAACATTGATTTCCTGTGGAACGGCGGTTTTTCAAGCTCTTTTGGCGGCACTCAGAAGCTCATTGATTACGCCGGCACCGAATCTTTGCAATTAATTGCGAAAAACGCAACTTCGGCAACTCTTGAGATGCAATTCGCCAACAACACCGGTGTAGAAACAACCGCGCTTACCTACACGATTAACCCAAACACGTGGTACAATACGAGTATGGTATTCAACACCTATGGCGCTGCTCTGAATGCTGACGGATCGATTACCGGAACTGCGAGCCTTTACCTTAACGGTGTTCTCGTAGCCGGCGGCGCCGGCTATGGCATTGCAACTAAAGGAACATACGGCGACGGGTTGAATCGCCCTATCGGCATCGGCGAATTTGGATATGGCCATACCACGAGCATCATTGGTCTGGATGGCGATATTTACAGTGCATCCATTCAGGTGGTGCCTGAACCTTCCACACTTGCTCTCGGCGCCCTGGGCGGCCTTGGACTTTTGGGTTTGCGGTGGAGATTCCGCCGCGGCAATTCGGGAGCGTAGTTTTAATTTGGGATATTTCGACGAGCCGCCAGCAATGGCGGCTCTTTTGCTTTGCGGGCTGAGCAGCCCGTTAAAAATCCGATGGACATTTTGCTATCCGCGCCCAAAGATTCCCGACCGTTTGAACATGAACCACCCGCATCAATTTAAGCCCAACCCGAAAATACAACGGCTTGTCCACGAATTCGAAGAGGCATGGAAAAGGCAGGATTTTCAGCAAGGAATCGGCCTGCTCGGCCAGGCCATCGGGATGGAACCGTCCAACCCAGGCCTCCACTTCAACCTTGCCCGCGCTTATGGGGAGCGCTACGACTATGCGGCCGTTGAACGCTGCATCGAGAAAGCGTTGGAAGTTTCGCAAGGCAACGTTCAAATGATCCAGGAGGCGGCACGCATTTGCTCAAATTTCAAACATCTCGATATGATGATGCGCTATCTCGAGCGCGCCAGCGGGAAAAAGGGAGTCTCTATCCCCGCCCTGACTTCGCTGGCGGATCTATACGTTTTGGACGAGCGTTTGGATGAAGCGGCTGAGATGCTCGAGCGCGCTGCGCGAATGGATCGAAAAAACCCGCGCGTATTGCTTGGAGAAGCCGTGCTCAAGCGAAAGCGCGGCCAAATCAAAGAGGCGGAATCCGTGCTCCGGGATCTTATGGCAAGCCCGACGGCGGAAACGGTGGTCCGAGTCCGGGCAGCGTACGACCTGGCCGAGATGCTGGATCGCGAAGGCCAATACGACGAGGTCATGACGGCTTTGTTGGAGGGGAAGGCGCTTCAACGCCCCGCGACAATACCCCTGGCGGGGGCGCTTCAACACCTCCAGAGCCTTGACAAGGAGATCCCACGAACTGTCACCGCGGCGGTCATGGACCGCTGGCGCGCCGAGACTGCCAACCAACCGCCCCGGCGCATCGCCCTGCTGACCGGGCATCCCCGCTCCGGCACGACCCTCCTGGAGCAGGTGCTCGACGCGCACAGCGACGTGATCAGCCTTGAAGAGACGACTCTCATACACGACGAAATATTCCGCCCCCTCTCCCGGGATTTCCCGCCGGGAACCGGAATTCTTCAAATGCTTGATTCGGCGCCTCCGAGCGTGCGTTCTCATCTGCGCGAAAACTATTTCCGTTGTGCTGAGATGTATCTTCGTGAGCCCATCGGCAGCCGCCTGCTGGTGGATAAGAATCCAGGCATCAATTTAATAGTCCCTGTCCTCTTACGAGTATTTCCCGAAACGAAATTCCTGATTGCATTGCGCGATCCGCGCGACGTGTTGATGAGTTGTTTTATGCAAAGTTTGACGCCCACCGCCGTCAGTTCCGCCTTCTTAAGTCTCCAGGGGACTGTCAATCAGTATGCGAGCGTGATGGGCTTCTGGCTGGAGATGCTCCCTCGTATGAAAAACCAATGGCTTTATGTCCGCTACGAGCAGATGGTCAGCGACCTTCCGGCTGTGGCCCGGTCCGCATTGGAGTTCCTCGGGCTGAGTTTTGAGGATAACGTTTTAAAATTCTTTGAGCACGCGCGAATCAAACGCGTCAAGTCTCCATCCAGTGCGGAAGTCCGTAAGCCGCTTTACCGAACCGCCGTTGGGCGGTGGAAGAATTATGAGAAATACCTGGAACCTTACCTCCCGGGCCTGGAGCGTTTCGTGAAGGAGTTTGGATACGAATGATGAATGACGCCGGGGAACTTTGCCATCCAGAGGGCGTCAGGCACACCCCTTCACATAATTGATAGACATTTCCGTTTCGACTCTCGAAAATGACGCAGCTTTTATCACATGACCCAGCCAAATCCAACTCAACAAAAACCAAACAAAGAGACACACCAACTTTGCCG
>DASYZW010000653.1:0-4520 GCA_035945915.1 Verrucomicrobiia bacterium
GTTCGTTCGTCACACGAGTTGAAATTAGGGCGGCGCGGCAACGCCGCCCTGCCATATCTGAAATTTCGGCGGCGGGGTAACGCCGCCCTACCGTTGTTGATTAAACGAAAATTCTTTCGTGTGTGCCAATCATGCATTAGAAGTTTTCCGTGAATAAGATTCCCCGCGATCCCGGACGCCACACGCCGGCCAAAGGGGTCCACGTTTCGCTGAGTGGACCGAACTGGGTCTTTCTCACTGTCTGCACTGAGAAACGCAAACAATGGCTGGCACAAGGCTCGGTTCAACGCGCGCTGCACGATATCTGGCAGCATTCCGCCACGGCATGGCTCGTCAGCGATTATCTTCTGATGCCCGATCATTTGCATCTGTTTTGCGCTCCACGCGACTTTAAATTCACCATCGAACGCTGGATCGGGTTTTGGAAGGATTGCTTTGCCAAAACGCATCCTGACACGGGAACGTTTCAAGCCGGCGGATTTCACCATCGGCTGCGCGACGGCGAAAGCTATTCGCAAAAGTGGCAATATGTCAGGGCTAATCCCATCCGCGCCGGATTGGTCACCCGCGCGGAAGATTGGCCATATTTGGGTCAGGTGCACGATATTCGTTTTAAGGGTGACTGAAAGCGTGGGCGGGGCAGCAAGGCCACCGTACCAGATTTGAAATTGGGGCGGCGCAGCAACCCCGCCCTACCGTATTTGACTAAGCGTTTGGAAGATTGAAGGCATTTCGGACGCAGGCATGACGTTCGTTCGTCACACGAGTTGAAATTAGGGCGGCGCGGCAACGCCGCCCTACCATGATTTGTTCGTGTGTTTTTCACATTCTTCTTAAGGCGTCGGCGACGCGCAGGCGCATGGCCTGGACCGCGGGAACAATCCCGGTAATCAATCCCAGAACGACGCTGAGTGCCAGGCCAACAACTAATGCGCGCGTGGGCAGATAGAACAGCGGCAACAAGCCGGCGAGCTTTTGCGCAACAACCGGCGTGATGGCGCGCGCCAATCCAAGGCCCGCCACGCCGCCGATAATCGCGAGCAGGCAGGATTCGGCCAGCACCAGCACCATGACCTGCGCGTTGGTAAACCCGATGGCTTTGAGCACGCCCAGTTCGCCCGTGCGCTCGCGCACCGCCTGGGCCATGGTGTTTCCGGTGACCAGCAGGATCGTGAAAAATACCGCGCCCAAAATTGCGGCGACGATGAAGACGATATTGCCGATTTGACTGGCCCATCCCTGAATGAACGCGCCTTCGGGTTCGGTCTTGGTTTCCGCCGGTGAATTGGCAAATTCCTGGTCCACGAGTTTGGCCACCTGGGCCGCCTGGGACGGATCTTTGATGCGTATCGTGAACCAACCCACCTTGCCTTTGCCCCAATTCTCGCCGCCCTGGTCGCGGGCTTCATCGAAATAATCGTAGCGGAAAAACAAGGGCGTGGTGTCGGTCCCTTTGTCTTTGCCGTCGAAAATGCCCACGATGTCAAAGGTCCAGGTATAACTGCCGTCCGGGAGCGGCCAGATGGTGGAGCGGATGGGAATTTTATCGCCGATTTTCCAGCCAAACCGCTCGGCCGTGCGGCGGCCGACGATCGCGCCGGTCCGGGTGGCCAGCCAGGCTTTTTCCTGGTCGGGCGGTAGGATAAATTCCGGATGGATTTTCAGAAATTTTTCCGGCTCGACCGGATTCTGCATGAAAAAGTTTTTCGGGTCCTGATAGATGCCTCCGAACCAGGTTTGATGCGTGGCGAAGTCGACGCCGGGAATGCGTTCCATCCGCGCCTCATAACTCGCCGGGAGGAGATTAATGATGGAAACCTTTTCGCGGACGATGAGCCGGTCCGCGCCGGCCAATGCGACGCCGCCGACGAGGGCTTCCTGAATGGCGGACAGCAATCCGAACAACATGAACGCAACGACGACGGACAGCAGCGTCAGGGACGTGCGGGCCCGCTTCCTTTGCAAGTTGCTCCAAATGAGATGAAAAAAT
Source organism: Verrucomicrobiia bacterium (assembly GCA_035945915.1). Lineage (GTDB taxonomy): Bacteria > Verrucomicrobiota > Verrucomicrobiia > Limisphaerales > UBA11358 > UBA11358. Next base: position 1,991 of record DASYZW010000653.1, read on the forward strand.
TTCATTTCAACGGTTCGCTGGCGAGTTGTCCCTTGTTCAGATACACCGTCCGCGACGCGCGGGCGGAGGCATGCGGATCGTGCGTAACCATGAGAATGGTTTTGCCGTGTTCACGATTCAGCGCCTGCAACAAATCCAGGATTTCATCGCCGGATTTGCGGTCCAAATCGCCGGTCGGCTCGTCGCACAGCAACAGGGTTGGGTCGGTGACAATGGCGCGGGCGATGCCGACGCGCTGCTGTTCTCCGCCGGAAAGCGTTCGGGGATAATGTTTTGTCCGGTGCGAAAGGCCGACCATGGCCAGGGCGGTTTCGACGTGTTTCCTGCGTTCGGCGCGGGTGAGATGAGTCAGCAACAGCGGCAACTCGACGTTCCGTTCCGCGGTGAGCATGGGCATCAGGTTGTAGAGTTGAAACACAAAGCCGATATGCCGCGCCCGCCAGGCGGCCAGCGAACGATCGGAGAGGCTGTCCACTTTTTCGCCGCCGATTGTCACAGTGCCACGCGTTGGATGGTCGAGCCCGCCGAGCAGGTTGAGCAGCGTGCTTTTGCCCGAGCCGGACGGTCCCATGAGCGCGAGAAATTCGCCCGCCGGGACTTTCAGGTTCACGTTCGACAGGACATGAATGTCTTCCGAGCCGCGATGAAATACTTTTTCGACGCCTTCCACGTGAACCAGCGCGCCGTTTGTTGATGGATTTTCGTTCATGGATTCTCCTCTCTGACAGCCATTCCATCTTTCAGGTTTACCGGCGGGTTGGCAACAACCTTTTCTCCGGCCGCAACACCCGCGCCCAAGCTTGAATTATCGTCCTGGGTATCGTTGACCGTGACGGCGCGACGCTCCGCGCGGCCATCCTGCACGACGAATACGACGTCGCGCCCATCCTGCTCGACGACGGCGCTTTTGGGAACCAACACGGCCCGCTGCGCGGAGGCGCCATTCTCATTATCGTTTTGGAATGAAACTTTGACCGACATATCCGGCAGAATTCGCGGGTCGAGCTGGTTAAAACCGACACGCACCTTGACGGTGGATTTATCGCGGTCCGCCGTGGGAACGATGGCGATGACTTTGCAGGGAATTTTCCAGTCCGGATACGCGTCCAGCGTGGCCATGACCGGCTGGCCCGCTTCCACGCGATTGATGTAGTTTTCGTTTACATCGATATCAATTTCCAGCGATTTCATGTCCACGACCGTCCCGATGCCGGTTCGCGTAAAGCCGCCGCCGGCGGAAACGGGCGAAATCATTTCGCCCGGCTGAGCGTCCTTGGTGGTGATCACGCCGTCAAAGGGCGCGCGGATGGTCATATCCTCCAAATCCTGCTGGCTTTGGTCCACCTGGCTGCGGGCCACGGCGATTTGGCTTTCCTGCCACTCCAAATGGGCCTGCAACGATTTGGCGGCGGCTTCCGCCTGGTCGAGGTCCGATTGGGAGGAGATTTTTTGTTTCGCCAGTTCGCTCACGCGTTGGTAATCGGCGTTTGCCTGTTTGAGGTTCGCCCGGGTTTCATCCACGGCGGCCTCGCTGGACAACAATTGCGCGCGGGCAACATCGAGCGCGGCCCGGACGTTTGAATCGTCCAGTCGCGCCAGGATTTGGCCGTTGGTGACTTTCATTCCTTCCTCGATGAGAATGGAGACGACTTTGCCGGTGACTTTGGAGGAAACGGTCGCTTCGCGCCGCGCGGTGACGTAACCGGAGGAGTTGAGCACGCTGTGATCCGTGTCGCCGCCGGCCATGGCGTCCCGGGCGATGACAGTTTGAATGGCGACCGGATCGGTCCGGGTATGCCACCAAAGGATTCCACCGCCGCCCAGCAACACCGCCCCGGCGACAATGGCCATCCACGGCCTAAAGCCGGACGGACGCTCCGGTCGGCGCTCAATTCGGAGAGCATCGAGACTGGGATTAGAGGAATTCATAAGGCAACCGGTAAAATCAAAGCACCTTTTACAGCGAGGGTCAAGCGGGCTGAATGGGTGGCGGCGCGTTAATTTGGATTTACTTTCCGGTTTTTACCAATTTTCCTTATGAAATCGACCTTTGATTTGCGCATTGCCATTTTTTATGCGGCAGCCCAGCTTTAAAGCTCAGCCCGGTAAACCCGCGCAATTAATGACGTTATGATTGTAGTTGCCCAAATCGCGACACAGGCCCAAACGGCAGCCCAAACCGGCATCGGACTGGGTTCAGCCATCGCCATTGTTTGTTCATGGCAGCGTAATCGTTCCATTTTGTGGGCGATCCTGGCGGGCATATTTTCATGGTTCTACGTGATCTATTTCGCCGCGACACGCGCTCCAGACGAGCAGAAATGAATCCACGAAGCGGGACGGGAGTGGTCGGCGAGCAGAGAATGAACGTGACAGGTTGAAATATGCGCCCGAACGGAGATAATTAAAAGGGATGGACGATCAACATGACATTCGCGATTTATTGGACGCCTGGCCGTACGACCCGGACAATGACGTGCGAATCGTGCGCGGCGATGACGGGCGCGAAATCCTCCAGGTGCGCACACCG